>CAIOGK010000070.1 GCA_903857815.1 Candidatus Falkowiibacteriota bacterium | reverse complement strand
TTTTAAAAAAATAATAAATAATAATAAAATAATAGTTCATTAAAAATAGGTTTTTTAGTATTAACAATCAAAAAAAGTTTATCATGAGAAGTACATTAGATCTTTTGAAAGAAAAGTGGTTTATTGTTGTGTTGGTTGTAGTTATCTTAGTGTTAATCGCCATCTTGCTATTTCGCTCCAACAATGGCGGCGTTGAGTCAGCCCCGCCGGCTACTCAGCTTATTCAGCAACCGGGATCTTCATCCGCAGGACAGGCAGCCTTACCAGCGAATACCATCATTTTTTGCCTCCAGTTCGATGGTCGCCAGGATGGTCATCTTCCAGCTTTAATGGGCGGGTCTCCGGATGCCGTTCTTAATATGGACAAAACTGGCTCAAACTGGGCCCTTACTCCGACTGCAACAGGTGATGAAGATTACGGTATTTTACCTAATGGAACATTCTTCGCAAAAGAGGAGTTCCTGAAGAAATGGGCGATATTTAGTTCGGTTGCTATAAAGTGCGACCGCACAAACTGGCAGCCGAAAGAAATGACGTTAAGCACGATTGGCGGAAAACCGGCCCGAATTTACAATTAGGAAAAACTAATTCTCGAGCTATCACAAGCAGAAAAGACCCTCGAACCCACCACAGTTCGGGGGTTGTTTTTTTATCTTCATAATTTATGCTTGACAGAATTTAAGAAATAATGTATAATCACTTGATAATCTTTTTGGTTATTATTCAGTTTAAATTGCACATTAACATAACAAAAATTATAAATCATGAAGAAAAAAATTGTTTTTTTGGCTTTTTTGATTGTAGCAATCATTAGTCAGGTTAGTCAGGTAACGGCACAATTCCGTGAAAACACGAACGTCTCCTTATTTGCTGGTGGCTATGCTGCTCAGCAAAACGGGAACAACAACGGTTATTGGTATGGAATATACGCTGAATATATGCCAATTAAAACCGCCAATGGATTAAATATTGGGTTTTGTGGCGTTGCTAGCCGCGTTGAGTTTAAGAGCAATAACACGCTCAATTTCTACAACGGAAGCAGCAATGATTTTGGGGCAGGTATTGCCGCCGGTAAGTATGCTGAATATCTTTCACAAAAGTATTCTGGTTACTTTGGCGCCAATATCATGCTAAAAAGTTCTCAAGATGAAGGCTTAGGTAAAAGCGTCCAACAAGATGGACAGCTCGGTACCTATACCATGACCCAGGAAGATTTGATTTTTTCAACCGAAGTAAACATTAATTTGTTAAAAACTTTCGGAATCAGAGAGAATCTATTTCCTCGCTCCCAATTAAAACTTATGTACCAGAAACCATTAAAAAGCGAAAAGGTTTCATTTTGGAACAAAAGTTTAATCCAGGAGTCCATGCTTTGGAACAAAGCTGCCTTAGGCGCTGAATTCAAACAAAGTATCTATCAAATAGGGCGCTTTAATACCCTAATTGAACCAAAGATTATGGTTGGCTATCGTCACTACACAGGTGATAACAGCCAATGGATTTCTATTGGTCCCGAAATTGCATTGAAAAAAAGAGGATGGGACGATTTCTTGTCTATCTATTTTTTTGTAAAACAGCAGGTAGGAGACTATCCGCAAAATCTTAACAGTACTCAGTTCGTACTGGGCCTTAACTTTAGTCCGTTTAATATACGGTAACAAAAATTTTCTTAACATTATAAAAATTCTGAATCATGAAAAAGTTATTTCTTTTTGTTCTCATCGTTGGCCTGTTGTCCAGTTGTAACTGGAAAAAAGACGCCAAAACCGCAACCGATCCTTGTCCCGAAAAGACAGCCATGTTACTGAGCTTGCAAGCTCAAGTTACAAATCTTCAGAGTCAGGTGCTAACCTTAACAACCGAAAACGGTCGTTTGCAGGGATTACTTGATTGTTTGGAAACCAAGGTTACAATAACCAAGGTTACCGCCAAATCAAACAGTAATACTGCTAAAAAAGCCGCTACTCCTAAAGTATCAACTGCGTCGTCTGGTAAAGCAACGTCCAATACCACAAAAAGTGCTGCTGTTCCTGAGCCGATAGTTCCAGGGAGACCAAGCAACGCCAACTTAAGCGGTTTGAGGGAAAATGGCATAATATCATTTTGTGTAATGGGAAACGGCGACAAAGGGTTGCATTTCCCCCAAAAAGCACTTGATAAGAACGTAACGTTCACATCAGTTGAAACTAATCCATCGAATGATGGGCACAACTGGATTGTTGAGCCCGTTGAGTTTATCGAAGGAGACTACGGATTAACCGTAGACGGGACCTTTTTTGTCTCCAACGATATGATGGTTAAAGTCCTTCAGCCTGAAGGAATAGTTCTTACTTCCGTAAAGATTAAAGCCCCTTTTACAAACTGGCAAGAAAGGGACATGTACCTTCGCGATGGTGTCTGGCTCTACGACGCCCTAAAATAATTTAAGCTACAAAAGCTTACAAGAACAGTCCTGGATTTAATTTAATCCAGGACTTTTTTTAATATTGACAATAATTATAAATTATGATATAATAGCCTTGACAAATAAATTCATTAATTGTATAATAACTAGTTCTAAAATAAACCTTATGAGAATAGCTTTCATCGGACAAAAAGGGATTCCCGCACAAAATGGCGGAGTTGATCGACACGTGGAAAACTTGGCGATGTTTTTAGCACGCAAAGGAGAGACCGTTATTGTCTACAATCGAAATGATTACTTGCCAGAAAAAATTAATAACTGGAAGGGAGTTAAACTTGTATATTTACCTTTTATAAACAGTAAACACCTAGCCGCAATCACCCACAGCTTTTTAGCAACCATCGATGCGATGTATGAAAAAGTTGATGTAATTCATTATCATGGAATTGGTCCTTGCTTATTAGCCTGGATGCCAAGATTATTTACACCAAAAATAAAGGTAGTCGCTACTTTGCATAGCTTTGATTATGGGAATGATAAATGGAACACCTTTGCAAAGTTTATGTTAAAGCTTGGAGAAAAAAGTATGTGCAGATATGCCCACGAGGTGATTGTTCTAACTGATTTAATGAGTGATTATTTATTAAAACGTCATGGTCGTAAATGTATCGTTATCCCAAATGGCGCATATGTAGAAACAAACGCCAAGGCAAATCATATTTCACAATTTGGACTAGAGCCAAAAAAATATATTATCAGCGTTTCTAGAATTATTCGCTTAAAAGGTATTCAATACTTAATCGAGGTTCTAAAAAATTCTCCGGAAATCAACATTAAAGTCGCAATCGTCGGCGAAGGTGAATATCGAAATGAATTAGAAAAACTAGCCGACAATGATCCGCGAATAATTTTTACCGGAAATCAAACCGAAGAATCACTAGACCAATTTTATAGCCAAGCAAAAATGTTTATTCAAGCTTCAGAAATGGAAGGATTATCAATCTCCTTATTAGAAGCCATGGCTCACGGATTACCCTGTATGGTAAGTGATATTTCCGCCAATAGAGAAGCATCAGGCGATACCGCCCTATACTTTACTCCACAAAATACAGTATCCTTAAAAGAAAAACTAGTTTATGCTCTAAACCACGAAACAGAAATGCAAGAACTAGGAAAAAAAGGGAAAGAAAGAACTGATAAAATGTTTAACTGGAATTTAATTTCCGACGAAACTATAAAAGTCTATAAAAAATAAAAGCTATCCAGTACATAAAAGTAATTTTAAACACCAGCGCAAGATAAAAAGATTACTTTTACGTGCTGAATAGCACAAGCTCAAAGGTACAAAAAATTCTTTAACAATTTAGGTAATTAATAGTATTAACAATCAAAAAAAACTTTCATCATGAAAAGGATTTTATTCGTTTTTGTTTTAATGACAGCACTTTTTAGTGCTTGTGAATTTGTTGAGTTCGACGAAAATGGCCAGCAGGTAACTGAAGGCCAGAGTAATCTGATGCTCAAATCTGGAAGTTTGGCCGGAGGAGTTATCCACGTCCAAAAAGATGTGAACACCAGTATAACGATTATGTCGATCAATGCTAACAACCCAGTAACTGAGGTTGCTTGGACTATCGAAGGCCAAAATTACACCGGGTTAAGCATAACTCACAAGTTTGCCTCGCTGGGTAATGTTACGGTAGCAGTAAGTGCTAAGTTTCAAAACAACACCACTGAAAACAAAGATTTTACCCTTAAGGTCGTTAAGGACATGAGCCCCTATGATCCTATCAAAATTTTTGTAGGAACTCCTACCAGAATTGCTACTGGGAAATGGGCCGGCTATGACAGGTGGCCAGTTACTATTCTTCTTTCGAAAGAAAGACTCGCTAACAAAACCGCCTATGGCTACAGTGGCTCATTTAATGACGACACGCCAGCCGTTTGGTTTGCTGGAGTTAAAGTCCCAACAGGGGATACTAACTTCATCATTGAAAACAATTTGCCGGTTTCAGTAACCAACGACGTTGGTAAGTACATCGCTGTTAAAAGAGAATTAATCGCTCGTGATTATGACATGGCGGTTGGGGAATTTGAAAAGTCGGACGGTACAGGTATTTTCATGTGGGGTGATTGGAGTGGCTCCGCTTACGTTAAAGCGGTTGAAAATGTTGGGATTATTAAATTCTCAATGAAATCAAACGGCTCTATTGTTCCTCTTGGTGATGGCTACATCCCGGTTACCGACCTTGCTCCCGGAACAGCTGGCGATGGTGGCGAAGGTATCTTCAGAACTGAATTAAGTAACGGAAAGTTTATTGCTTACTTCAAATTAAGCAGTGACTTCGTCAACCTAACGCCTTTTGTCCAAATCAAAAACCAGGAAACTGGAGTTTGGGGCACGCCGGTTGCTTTATTATCAGTACCAAATTTTCCCAAATACGGGAAAATCGAATTGCTTGAAGAACAAGCGCTCAACAAAATTGTGTCGTTGCGATTCGGCAACACAATTTCTACTAAAATCGTGGATTACGCGCAAATGGCAAAAAGTTTGCATTTCAATTCCACGTTTAACGAAGTCCGCTGCACGGCTATAAAGCAATAGGATTTAAATCGTAAAGGAAACAAACCTTAAAAATAAAAAACCGATGCCCTAAAAAGTATCGGTTTTTTCTTGTCTAAAATAATAAAGAGAAATTAAATCCAACGTTTTTTCTTAAAAAACATAAACATAAAGAAAGCGCAAACTAGCATTACGCCAATTATCATCCAAAAACCTTGTTCATGTTTTACAAACGGCATATAAACAGCGTTCATTCCGAAAATAGCCGCTAATAAAGTTAAGGGAAAAACAATAACCGAAAATACAGTTAAAGTTTTCATGATTGAGTTCATCTGATCATTTAAAAGAGATTCATTAGTGTTATTTAGAACTTCTATCATTTCTTTTTGGTTATCTAGTGTTTCCCAAAGACGCTTAGAATCATCAACCAAACTATCATAATATTTTTTAATCGCCGCCTTATCAACCAAAGAACTATTCATAGTCGTTAACTCTTTTAAAATATTCTTATGATTTTGCATTATCTTACGAATATTGATGATATTTCGACGTAATAATAATATTTTCTCAACAGCTGTTTTTTGGTTTCCAGAAAATATTAAATCCTCAACTTTATTTATTTCAACACTATTATCATCCAATAAACGATAGCAATCATGAATTAAATTTCCTAAAATTTCATACAATAAAACAGCTGAAGACTCAGATGAAAAAGCCAAAAGGGAATTAGGGTCTTTTTTACTATAATCAAAAAGTTTCCCCAAGGCGGGAAGATTATTATTATGAACTGTAACTAAAAAATTATGGCCAACAAAAAAATCAACTTCTCCGGAAATAATTCGTCCATCTTTTACTGCCGGAAAATGCAAAATTAAGAAAAGATAATCTTGAGCCTTAAAAACTAAAGGTCTTTGTGCGAGCACGGAAGCCGCAATTGATCTTAAATGAATTAAATCAAAGCTATAATTCTTACGCAAATAATTAATTTCTTGTTTACCAGCGTTAACCATATTTATCCAGCGCAAACCAGCATTAGGGTTACGAGGATTATCAATTTTCAACTCTTCAATCCGATCAGAAATTTTTTTATAGGTAGACATATAAATTACTGCCTTTGTACTTTGACTAAAGACTATTTTTATAATAAAATTAGAATACTGTTATTATAACATATGGCTAATATTTTGGGAATAAATTTAAGCACTTTTAATGAAGAATCGGCCCTTAAAAAGGTTGAAGAATATTTAACTGGGAATAGAATGCGTTACGGAGTTACACCGAATCCGGAAATTATTTTATACTCACTTAAAAATCAAGATTACGCTAATATTTTGAATCAAGCTAATATATCTTTAGCCGATGGCTTCGGTTTAAAGGTTGCCGGGATTATTCTAAAAGAAAAAATAATCCGAATTACCGGCTCAGATTTTAGTTTAAAAATATTAGAACTTGCTGAAAAAAGGGAAGAGAAGGTTTTAATTATTAATTGGGAAAAAGGATTATCGACTAACGTAGCTATTAGCGAGGCGCTAAAGAAAAAATACCAAAAACTTAAATTTTTAGTAATTGATATAGATAGAAATAATCCGCCTACAGACTATATACAAAAGGAAGTATTTAAT
Organism: Candidatus Falkowiibacteriota bacterium; assembly: GCA_903857815.1. Lineage (GTDB taxonomy): Bacteria > Patescibacteriota > Patescibacteriia > Patescibacteriales > UBA12465 > UBA12465. The sequence goes on along the minus strand of CAIOGK010000070.1, from coordinate 4,249 downwards.
TTTTCTCCAACCATAGTTTTTTTGGCTCTTGGCTCACCTTATCAAGAAAATGTAATTTATAAAAATTTAAATAATTGGCCATCGGTTAGATTTGCAATTGGTGTTGGTGGAACCTTTGATTTTATAACTAACAAAGCGAGGCGAGCCCCGCAGATATTACGAGAACTAGGAATGGAGTGGCTATGGCGCCTAATATTACAACCGAAAAGAATTAAAAGAATATACCAAGCAACTTTTGTTTTTACTCTAAAAATATTAAAACAAGTAATTAAAAAACATACATAATATGAAACTTTCGAAAAGATATATCCTTCTGTTTATAGCGATTGCCATTATACTAGTAGAGGCCGGATATTTATTCGGGAGAGTTAAAAATACTAAACAAATAAAAACAAGAGTGGAAAAACATCAAACTGGATATAAATACATTAGCCCACTACTAGAGTGCGGCTATGAAGAGGCTGGCACATTTGAAAGTAAATTACTACAACAAAAAATTGAGGAAATAATTATAAGCCATAAAAATGCAAAAAATATTACTCATGCTTCAGTTTATATTCATGACTTAATTAGCGGCTCCTGGGTTGGAATCAATGAAAAAGAAACCTTCTCCCCAGCTAGTTTATTAAAAGTACCATTAATGATGGCCTACTTAAAGCAGGCTGAAGGCGATAAAATGATTCTATCAAAAAAAATAAAAATTATTGAAGATAATGCTGGTCAATCAGTACAAGCTTTTAGTCCATGGAAATCCACCGAAGTCAATCAGGAATATACGGTAGAAGAATTATTAACCTACATGATAAAATATTCAGACAATCGCGCCGCTACTAATCTCTTGAGAGAATTATCTCCCGAAGTACTAAATAAAGTTTACTACGATATTGGAATTAAGCCCCCGAGTATAACTAAACTAGAGGAAAATTTTATGTCAGTAACAGAATATGCTTCTTTCTTTGAAATATTATATAATGCTTCTTATTTAAATACCGAAATGTCAGAAAAAGCTTTAGATATTTTAGCAAATACGTCATTTAAAAAAGGATTAACCTCTGGTCTACCGCTAGATGTAACGGTATCTCATAAATTTGGAGAAAGAGATATTTTAAGTTATAAACAACTACATGATTGTGGTATAATTTATAAACAAAATCATCCGTTTTTATTATGTATTATGAGTAGGGGTAGCGATTTTGAAAAAATGGCTTTAGCAATTAAAGATATCTCAAAAACCTCCTATAATAACATCAAATAGATTTTACAAAAAACCGAAAAAATGATATAATATAGACATGAAAAATAAGTATTTTAAGTTAGCTTTCTTCATATTTTTAATTTTCTTTGCAATAACTACGCTAAAATCTTCTAGCGCGGTTATTAATATTGACGTTGATCAAGAAATTGAAGATTTAAATTTAAAAATTAAAAATCAGAAAAAACAAATAGAAACTCTTCAGGCTCGCCAAAAAGAATATCAAGTTCAAATTGAAGCTAAGCGTAACGACCAAATAAATCTTAATGGGCAGTTAGCAATAATAGACAACCGGTTAAGCAAAACTCAACTTGATATTGAAGAAACTAATTTAGAAATTGATAAAATAAGTTTAGAAATAAGGAAAATAGAAATAGATAGTGAAAATCTAAATACAAAAATTGAAGACCAAAAGAAACATATTTCCAACCTTTTGCGTTTAGTATATAAACAAGACCAAGTAACCGCCCTAGAAGCTTTACTTTTAAATAATTCTTTATCAGATTTTTTAAATCAGATAAAATATTTAGAAGATGCCAATAGCCAAATTGGCCAAAGCGTTAAAGAATTAAAACAACAAAAAGACCAACTAGATAAAAACCGCGAAGCGTTAAATGATAAGAGCAGGGAAATGGGCGATTTAAGAAATAAGCTAGAAGAAAAAAAGGATAACCTTGTTTATGAACAAGATAATAAAAATAATATTCTTGAAGAAACAAAATCTTCAGAAAAAGCTTTTCAATCTTTATTATCTAAAGCTAGGGCTGAACAAAATCAAGCTCAAGCCGATATTGCTAATGCCGAAAATCTGATTAGACAGAAAATGTCCCAAAAAGATAAGGCCAAACTCGATAATAGCGATAGCACAATTGGCTGGCCAGTAAATAAAAATTACATCACCACTACATTTCATGATCCTGATTATCCTTATCGAAGAATAATTGGAGAACATTCGGGAGTTGATATTAGAGCCGGCCAAGGCTCGACTTTGTACGCCGCCGCTGATGGCTACGTTGCTAAAGTAAAATCTGATGGTTCTAAAAATTATGGCTATATCATGATTATCCATGGCGATAATTTAGCAACTGTTTACGGCCACGTATCAGCCGCCTACGTTAGCGTTGACCAATATGTAACCAGAGGACAAGTAATTGGAAAAACCGGCGGAACTCCGGGAACAACTGGAACTGGCGCCTTCTCATCTGGACCGCATTTACATTTTGAAGTTAGAAAAAATGGCCTACCGGTTAATCCCCTAAACTACCTTCCATAATATAAAACAAATAAGGAGTACAAAAAACACCCATTAATCTTGGGTGTTTTTAATTAAAAATGATGACTATCGTGAACTCGCTTATGAATATCTTTTAACTGCTTATTAGTTACGTGGGTGTAAATCTGCGTAGTGGCTATATTGCTATGGCCTAAAAATTCCTGAACAGTTCTTAAGTCTACTCCTTGATTAAGTAAATCAGTCGCAAATGAATGTCTCAAAGTATGCGGCGTTGCCATAACTGGTAAACCAGTAATTTTTACATATTTTTTCACAATATCTTCGATACTTTTTACGGTTAAGCGACGCGACTTATCGCTTAAATTTTTCTCGCTCCCGCGTTTATAATTAATAAATAAAGCTTCGTCTAAATCAACCCGTTTATTTATATAAGCGCGTAGGGAACTAACGGCCCGTCCGGAAAAATAAACTGTCCTGATTTTACTCCCCTTACCGACAACTGCTATCTCTAATTCATTAGTCGTGTCTTTAATCCTTAACTGATCGCGATTTAAAGCGGCGAGTTCGGCAACTCGTAATCCAGTTGAAAATAGAGTTTCGAGTAGTGCCTTATCTCGTAAACCAATAATACTAGCATCGGGCGCCGCTAAAAGATTTTTTAATTGTTCTAAAGTTAAAAATTTTATTTCCTTATCAGCCTTATCTTTAGCTAGTTTTATTTTTGAAGGCGGGAGGGAAGTAATATCTTTTTCTACAAAAAAACTAAGTAATGACCTTAGAGCAATCAAATAGTAGTTCTGAGTCGTCTTTTTTAGGGTTTTTTTACTTTTAGGGTCGATATGTCTTGAAAGATATACTTTATAGCTCCAGACGTGTTCTGGGGTCAAATTATGGGGTAGAAGGTCCTCAAGCTTAGATTCTTTAAGCCAACCAAAGAACTTCCTTAAGAAACGGGTATAATTTTCTTGAGTCTTAGAAGATAAACCTTTTTCAATCTCACAGAAATCGAGGAAGTCTATTAAATATTTTATTATTGGCTTATTAGTCATATTTTAATTATAGCAGATTTTTATATTATATGGAGGGGAAGAAGATATAAAAGGCTTAAAAACAGGCCTTTTTGTGCATATCAATACTTCGCATAATGTATATTAATACACCTATTATAGAGGAAGAAAAAGAGGTCTGCCCAGGGACCTCTTAAAAACCTCGAATGAACCAATCATCAATTAACTCCAACTAAAACAGAATACGAAAACGTAACTTGAAAACATGAGAATAATAGAAAACTTCTGGGCAGATATTTGAAAGAAAATTAAATGACTTATAAAAGAACTAGCTTAGGATAAGACCCATGAAATGGACCTCGGGTTGAAATAATAAAATAATTTTGATTATTACTAAAAATATGCCAGCCGAAACTAAACCAAATACAAAAATTGCTAACCCAAACAAAAATTTAAACAAACCCTCCATATTTATATATATTAATTGATAAAGATCCGGCTGCCATAGCGAAGATCGATATAATTAGTCTTATTAAAATTATCCTTTATTTTTTCCTTTTTGACAAGAGCTAGATACTCAACCTGCTCCTTAGCATCATTTTTAACACTAAAATAGACGGCTGGACCATTTTTAAATTTTACAATGATAGAGTTAAGCTCTTGGTCAATAATAAATTTTTCTACCGGCAAATCAGTATAACCCGCTAAACGATTGTTCAAATCGAGAACAAAATTTAAATAATCGTCTTTTAGATC
>CAIOGK010000069.1 GCA_903857815.1 Candidatus Falkowiibacteriota bacterium | reverse complement strand
ATTTAAAAAATAATATATATTTCTTAAATAAGAAAAAATAAAACCAGTTAAAATCAAAAATATAAACTGAATCCAATAGTAGTTAGGAATAAGGGTAACATATACAGATGTTCCAATAAATAAAGCGGCTGGGAAAAATAAAAAAAGTGGCCAATCTTTATTATGTCGACTTCTTCCCATCCCTCTCACTGTAAGAGTTAGTAATAAAAAACCGAAAGTAACAGCAACATAGAATAATTTTGGCTCAAACAAAAAAAGCTGGCTTAAAAGCCAAATTAAAATTGGTACAAAAAAGATTGTTTTTTTACTCTTAAAAAGCATCATAATCCAAATAACTAGCTACTAGGGCCTAAATCAAATAACCGGGACAGAACTAGAGGCGTCAACCGGAGGAGTCCCTGGGACGCTATCTGGAGCCGGAGGCGTACTTGTTGATAAAGGAGTAGTTGATGGAGTTGGGGTCTCAGGTTGAACTACGGGAGTAATAATATAGTCCTCTTGCCCAGGAGTCAATATCAATGATTTTACTTCGCTTAAATCAACTAGGTTATTAATCTTTAAATATTTATCAGAAATAGTAAAAAGATTATTACCAATGTATAAACTTCTCTTAACTAAATTATCATTATAGTAGCCACCCCAAAAATTGTTATTAGCAAGATTACCAAGATGGTCTATCTTACCTTTAAGTTTTAAACTGCTGCCGTCTATAGTGAATATCAAGGAGCCAGAAAAAGATAATTTCCCATCAGCCCGAATACTAGCCGGAACAGAAATAATATTTTTTGCTTCAGAATAAAGGAAGGCGCGATGATCATTTAAGGCCAAAGAATCACTATCCTCGTCACTAATAATATAATTACTTAATTCTTTAGGTTTACTTAAATCAGAAAAATCAAATAGAGACAACTTCAATCCTTTAACTTTAACGCCGCCATCTTTTAATTCTTCAGCATCTCTACCAAATCCTAATAATTTTGTTCCCTTTTCATCGGCCGGATGAAGATATGTTGAAAACCCAGGAATTTTCACTGCCCCCAAAACAGAAGGCTTGGTTTTATTGCTTAAATCAATAACATAAAGAGGGTCAGTCTTTTTAAAAGTAACAACATATACTCTATCAACCATAAAACGAGTAGAATAAATCCTTTCATCAGTAGCAATATTTTCCAAAGAACCAAGAATACGCAAATTTTCATCTAAGATATAAACGTTACTATAAGATTTGGTAGTGTCTTCAAATAACTTAGACCACATCTCATTTCTAGTAGTTGCAATTCTTAAATTACCGCCTTGTTCATCCATTGAAAATTGATTCAAAACTTGCCCCTGAACCTCACCCTTAGTTTGATACTGGGCTTTCCCAGCTTTAATCGTTATTTTATGGATAATAGTTTTTTCCATTTCTTTCATCTTCTGTTTTATTTTAGCCAACAAGGCAGAGTCTATTTCCGCCTGCAAAGCTTTCTTCCCGGCTTCATCTAAAGAATAAAAATAATTATCAACAATCATCCCAACTTTCATCGCCTTCTCTTCTTTACTAAGAATAAATGCTGGTGATTCTTCTATCTTTTTTATTTTGTCCTGATTATCAGCAGCTAGCTTAGTAAATACATTCTCTCTTTTAATCTCTTGCTCGAGCTCATATTCACTTAAATATTCAGTATTAGTAAGATAAATATTGTTAGCGGAGACATAAATATTTTGAGAAGAATTAATAAGATAGACCTGGCCACTTACTAATTCATTGGCGTCGCTAATATTAATTGAGTTGATGGAAGTGAAATTATAATTATTATAAGGGGCATCAAAATAATATACTTCTGGTAAAAAACATTTTTTATCACCAGCCAAGCAACCACCGCTAATTATCTTCCCATTCTCTAGAATTCGAGGAGTGAGTGGTTCACTATCGCCATAATAGGAAGCATAATTATTAGTTATAAAATAAACATAATTACCGATTAATCTAGCAGCCGTATAATTACCTTCAAAATTTAAACTACGAGTTTCTTTGGGTTCAGCCGGGTTACTAACATCAAACACTTTGAAAAAAACATAATTACTTTGACGCCTAAAAGAACTGGCAACTGCATTTTCATACATCCGATAATCATTGCCAAAAACCGCCAATTTTCCGGCGGAAACAAATAAATCGCTGGGGGTAGACTTAAAGGTTATTTTGCTCACTATTTTAGTTTCAGCAGCCGGAACGGCATCAATAATTAATAAGTCATTCTTTACTAAAGCATAAATATAATCACCATCAGTTTTTACAATATCTGCCTCATCAACTCCAAAGACTTGATTGTTAGTCGTTGAATAATTTGAGCCGGAACTAACAGAAGTCCCACCATCGCTTAACCCTAAAGCCATATCCGCTGATGGCGCCATGTTTTTCATTCCATTGGAAAATCCTTCAGTTAAAACTCGATCAAATGTTACCCCGCCCGAGGAAGCATTGTTTTGTAAAAATTGTTTTAATTCGGCCTCATCTTTAAACTTCTTTATTTCGTTAGTATTTAATGGTAACTCTTCATTAGATACGGTTGGAACCGGAACAGTTGTATTATCAATATTAGCAGTTCTATTTTTTTCCCAAGGAAAAGTACAACCACTAAGAATTAGCCCTAAAAACACCGCCAGAAAACTAAATTTAAATAATTTTTT
>CAIOGK010000068.1 GCA_903857815.1 Candidatus Falkowiibacteriota bacterium | reverse complement strand
GGTAATCTACCAAGCTAAGTCAGGGGCGCTTGAATTGCGCGGTGATAAATCAAAAGAAACGATTTGGGCTAATCGCATGCAAATGGCTGAGATGTTTAATGTTAATCCGCAGGCGATATCCAAGCATATAAACAATATATATAGGGAAAAAGAGTTAGCGCGAAAATCAACTAGTTCCAAAATGGAACTAGTTCAAAATGAATCAGGGAGAAATGTAAAACGTAAGATTGACATATATAATCTTGATATTTTAATTGCAGTTGGATATAGAATAAATTCTGTGGTTGGAACAAAATTCCGTAAATGGGCAACAAAAACTTTGCGTAATTATATTACTAAAGGTTATTTAATTAATAAAAATAGGGTAATTTATAATTATGAACAATTTTTAGGAGTGGTCGAAGATGTTAAAAATATTCTTGTAACTAACGAAACGGTAGACGCAAAAGGCGCAATCGAGTTAATTAGTATATTTGCTGATACCTGGTTTTCTCTTAGCGCTTACGATAATGATTCAGCTGTTAAGACGGGGACAACCAAAAAACGAATTATTTTAGCTGCCGATGAACTTCTCAAAAATTTAGCTGAATTAAAACGAGTGTTAATAGAACAAAGTGAAGCTACTAATCTTTTTGGTTTAGAGCGTAGTCTCGGTAGCGTTCAGGGTATTGTGGGCAATATTATGCAAACGTTTGACGGGAAAGATTTGTATGGTAGCGTAGAGGAAAAAGCTGCCCACCTTTTGTATTTTATAGTAAAAGATCATCCATTTACGGATGGCAACAAGCGTAGCGGCGCCTATGCTTTCATTTTGTTTTTGCGTCAGGCAAAAATTTTGAATATTAATAAAATTAACCCCATAGCTTTAACAACATTAACCATTTTAGTCGCGGAGAGTAATCCTAAGGATAAAGATAAGATAGTCCGTTTAATTTTAATGTTATTGCAGAAAAAAGATGTTATACTATAAGTAGATGAATGGATTAAAACAAAATAAAAAATATATGAAAAAAATAATTTTAGCTTCTACTTCTCCGAGGCGCAAGGAATTGTTTGCTAGATTAATGTTGCCGTTTACTATCGAGGCGCCTGATTATGAAGAAGATATGACTTTAAAAATGCCGCCTACAAAATTAGTTAAGCTTTTGTCTTACGGAAAAGCGGAATCAGTCGCCAAGAAGCACAAATCAGGCATAGTGATTGGCGCCGATACTTTTGTAGTTTTTAATAATCATCTACTTGGTAAACCAAAAAGTAAACGTGAGGCTAAAGAGATGTTGCAGAAGTTAAGCGGTAAAAGAGTCGATGTTTTAACAGGTCTAACTATTATTGATATCGCTGCCTCTAAAAAAGTTAGCTTTACCGATACCACTAAAGTTTATATTAGAAAACTAACTGAACAAGAAATCGATAATTATATTAAATCGGGTGAACCTATGGATAAAGCCGGTGCCTTTGCGATTCAAGGATTGGGTGCGGTGATAATTAAAAAAATTGAAGGTGATTTTTTAGGTTCTATGGGCCTACCGTTGTTTGTGCTTGCTAAAGCATTAAAAAAAACTCGGAATTGCTGTTTTATAAATTAAGTCTTGAAATAAATTATTAGGCTTGTTATAATAATATTCCTAGAATTGAAAAGGTGATGTCAGCTATTAATTATTTAATTATTTAAATATGGCCCGACACACAAAAATAACTCTGAAAAAGCGCCAAAAATTTGGGCTAGCTCCCGAGAGCGCAAGTATCAGAAGAAAGAACCAAGTAAAACCGCGAAAATCAGCTTATGGCGAGAGATTGGAGCAAAAACAGAAACTTAAGTTGATTTACGGTGTAATGGAACATCAAATGACGCGCTATGTCCGAGAGGCCTTTAACGGCCAGGAAGATGCTCAGGCGGAATTGATGCGCAAGTTAGAGAATAGATTGGATAATGTCGTATATCGTTTAGGATTTGGGAAAACAAGGGAACAGGCGAGACAACTAGTAAACCATGGCCATATTTTGGTTAATGGCGCTAAAGTCGATATCCCTTCCTATAGTTTAAAGCCCGGCCAAATTGTTAGTGTAAAGGAGAAAACTCTTAAAAAACGGTTTTTCTCAGACCAAATTGAAGTAAACCGTAAAGCCTTGAATCCTGTTGGTTATTTAGAATATATAACGGGTTCTGGACGAGTATTGAGTGCCTCTCAACCAGTCGACTTCGCTCAAAATGTTGATATTTCAAAGGTTATGGAGTTCTATCGCAAGATGATTTAACATAAAAAGACCTGATTAAGTGCAGGTCTTTTTTATTTTTATTTTATGGGAATTTAATAGCGTTTTTGCTATAATATGTAGAGTTATAATAATACGGTTAATTTAAAATAAAAATATGATTTTAGTAAAAGCTTTAGTAATGGAAAGAACTAATAAAATTACGCTTGTTAATTTAGCTCAGTTTGCTACTCTTTTAGCGATAGCAGTTTTTGCGCCAGTTTTTCATAATCAAATAATTACCGGCTCTTTGGTAAATGCGAGTCTATTTCTGGCAGCCGCAACTCTGGGTTTAGAAGGAGCAATTTTAATCGGTTTATTACCTAGTGCGTTTGCCTTATTATTCGGAACGCTGCCAATGGTTCTAACACCAATTATTCCTTTTATAATTTTAAGTAATATTTTATTAATTTTATTTGTTGTCTCTTTTAAAGAATATCATAAAGGTTTAGTATTTCTTGGCGCGGCGGTTATGAAATTTTTATTTTTATTTTTAGTTTCTTCCTGGGCAATCAGTTTATTATTTAAGGGAAATTTAGCCCATACCGCCTCGATTATGTTTAGTTGGCCACAACTTTTAACCGCTTTAATTGGAGGCACAATTGCCCTTGTTATTATCAAAAAATCTGTTAATATGAGCCTATATGTCAACAAAAAATAAAGAAGACTTAAAAAAGCTAGCTCAAATTCTTTTGCCGGATGCTAATCTAACGATTGAAGAAATAGTCGAAAAATATCCACCGCGCAAATTATCTAAAGATGCAATCGTTACTAGAATTGCTCCTAGCCCTACGGGCTTTTTACATATCGGCGGAATCTATGCCGCTTTAATTCCGGAACGTTTAGGCCATCAATCTGGTGGCATTTTTTATTTAAGAATTGAAGATACTGATAAAAAAAGAGAAGTTGAGGGCGCAACAGAATTAATTGTTAATTCTTTAAAAGCCTTCAATATTAATGTTGATGAGGGTCAGATTGGCTCTAATAAAGAAATCGGAGATTATGGTCCTTATAAACAAAGTGAACGTAAATTTATTTATCAGGCATTTGTAAAAAAATTATTAGAGGATGGCGATGCTTATCCCGCCTTTGAAACAATTGAGGAGTTAGCAAAAATAACCGAACAACAAACGGCTGCAAAATTAGCGCCTGGCTATTACGGTCAGTGGACAACTTGGAGTAATAAAACTACCAACGAGGCTTTGGCGGCTTTAGAAAAAGGCCTAACCCCGGTTATTAGATTGAGGTCAACAGGAGATTTGCAAAAGTTTATTTTAATTGAAGATTTGTTTAAGGGAAAATTACGCTTGCCGGAAAATAATCAGGATATCGTAATTTTAAAATCTGATGGTTTGCCAACTTATCATTTTGCTCATGTTATCGATGACCATTTTATGGGGACAACCCATGTTATTCGAGGTGATGAATGGTTAGCCTCCTTGCCTCTCCATGTCCAGTTATTTAAAAAAATGAACTGGGAACTTCCAACTTATGGCCATCTTGCTCCAATTCAAAAATTGGACGGAAATTCTCGTCGTAAATTAAGTAAACGTCATGACCCGGAAGCTAACGTTATGTTTTATGAAAAAGCTGGTTATCCTCCGGAGGTGGTAACGATGTATTTATTAAATTTAGCTAATTCCGGTTTTGAAAAATGGTTAATAGAAAATTCTAAAGAAAAATTAGAAAATTATAAATTATCAATTAATGAATTAAAGAAAGGTTCTGGCGCACTTTTAGACCTAGTTAAAATGGATAGTTTTGGGAAAGAATATATCGGCGGATTAGCTGCGGAAACTATGGCGGGGATGACTTTAAGGTGGGCAAAAAAATATGACGAAGAATTAGCCACTCTGATTGAGGATGATATGGATTACTTCATCAGTATTTTAAATATTGAACGAGAAAATATAAAAGCGCGTAAAGATATTTGCAAATGGTCTGATGTTCACGGTCAAGTTGGTTTTTTCTTTGATAGTTTTTTTGCGAAGCAGGGAATAAATATGGATGAACTTGCGGGAACCGATTTGAAAACCGTGAAAGAAGTTGCTCAAAGCGTAGCTGAAAAATATAATCCTCAAGATGATAAAGAAGTTTGGTTACAAACAATGCGTGATATTAGTGTTGAGCTTGGTTATGCCGCTGACGCTAAAGCCTTTAAAGAAAATCCAGAAAAATATAAAGGAAATTTTGGCGATATGGCGAAAATCATTCGCGTGTTACTTGTAGGAAAAAATCAGTCACCCGATTTATATGAAGTTATGAAAGTTTTAGGAAGCGAACGAGTTAACAGAAGGCTCACTTCTAATATATGGTCAGCGAAAAAATAACTAAAAAAATAACCCGCGACCCTAAAAATAATTTTTTAGCCCAAAAATTTCTCTCGGAAATTAAAGCGACGGGCGATTTAACGACGCTTCATAATTATTCTTTATTTATTTTTGGTTCCGGATATAATACTGCTAAATATTATCAGCCAGTTTTTAAAAAGCAGCCCGCTTACGCGCTACTTAATCTTCGTTTCAAGGGAAAAACGGGAATTTTTTTACCGGAACACGCCTGGAGAGAGTATGGAACAGAGGTTTTTACAAAATATTTAAAAAACCCAGCTTCCGTCATTAGAATAGAAAAAAATTTTTATCATAATTTTCCGGAAATAGATAAACGCTATTATAAATATACTTACGACTTTATTGCGCAGCAAGCAGAAAAAAAGTTATTACCGATTTTAGGAAATACCTTTGATTTGTTTTGGGCAACTAATGCTTGGTCACATTTTTCGGTATATTTTGATTTAGATTTATGTTATTTAATTTCTAAAAAAGCATATTCGGATGTTACTCGTTTAGAGCTAGAAGATATTTGGCATGAGGCGACTGATATGGTCGCCGAATCTTTTGATAAAGCACAAAAGCGCGACATCCTTAATTACCTTATTAAAAATGGTAATGATGAAAATTTAACCGAATATTGTCAGTACTTTTTTACAACCTATAAACACGTTTTATCTTTAAAAGAAGCTGCGCGGGAAATTAAGAAGACGTATGGTAAATTTTTAAAAAACCCTAAATTAGCACAAGCGGAAATTAAAAAAATGGATGCTGAAAAATTAGTTAAAGAAAAGGCTTTTAAAATTTGGCGGGCGAAATTATCTTTAAGACAAAAAAGAGTCGCTGACTTTTGTCAGCTTGTAATGCATGTTCGTGACCAGAGGAAAAATCATTTTGCAAAAGGAATTACTACTACCTGGAGAATTGCAGAGAAAATTTTTGAAACTGCTGGGGTTGATAAGCAATTAATAGAAAATGTTATTCTGATTGAAGAATTAACAAAAGGGTCCAGATATATCGCAGCTATTAAAAAAACGCTAATTAAGCGTAATAATAGCTATGCAGTTTATGTCCCTTATCGTGGTAAAAAACAAATTTCTTACCATGGTTTAAATCAAGAATATAAAATAATTAATAAGTATATCATTCGGAAAGAAGAAAAAACGGTTCAAGAAATAAAAGGCCAGATTGGTAACCGGGGAATTACTCAGGGAATTGTTAGAATAATTAAATCACCGACTCAATTTAATTCATTTCAAAAAAATGAGATTTTAGTAACCGGGATGACCCGGCCGGAATATGTTTCTTTAATGCGTAAAGCTAAGGCAATTATTACCGATGAGGGCGGGATTACTTGTCATGCGGCCATTGTCTCGCGTGAGTTAAACAAGCCGTGTGTGATTGGAACTAAATTTGCAACGCGTGTTTTAAAAGATGGCGATTTAGTCGAGGTTAATGCCGATAAAGGAGTTGTTAAAATCTTATAGTTAACGAGTTCTTCTTTTTTGTTTTAGTTTAAATAATTCTTTGGATTTTCTGGTGATTACTAAAATAGTTAAAACGGCGATATAAGAAGAGACGACCGCTCCTGGTAAGTGATAGGCTGTTCCGAGTAAAAAATCAAGAATAAATAAACTAAATATTAAGATTGACCAAATAATTACAAAAATTTCTCCCGGATGATCTTCCTCATGTTTATCATACCAACGCTCAAATTCTTTATTACTAACATAAATCGCTAGAACGCTAATATAAATAGTAGCGGCGGCATTAAGAATTTCTTCATAAAGATTAGCACTTAGAAAATCGATAATAATCATGATAAAAAAGAGTAGGGACCAGGCGTTAATTAACTTGCGCCAAAAATGAAAGTCATTTTTTAGGAAGAGATGTTTCATATAAAAAAATAATTTAGCTAGCGATTATATATCTATAGATTAGCATATTTTAGCAGAATCTAAAATATTAAAAAAATAAATTTATGAAAAACCCTATTAAGTATTCCTTAAAAACAGAACTCGCCCCCCTTGCTTATACTATTAGGGGTAATTGGTTTAAGTATTTGGGCCTATCCTCAATTACCGCTTAAAGTAGTAACTCATTGGAATTTTTATAGCCAGCCTGATGGCTGGTCAAGTCGTAATTTTCATGTTCTATTTTTTCCGGCTCTTTTAATTTTTATTTATGCTTTACTTAGCATTGTTCCGAAATTCGATAAACGCGGTAATAGTTATCCAGAATTTGCGGGAGTTTATATAATGATTAGAAATATTGTTTTATTGTTTTTAGCTTTTATATTTTTAGTTACTACTTTGTATAATCTTGGTTACGCGATTAATATTGCTGGAACAGTTGCGGGCGCAGTTGGCGCTTTAATGATTATTTTAGGAAATTATTTTGTAAAATTAAAACGTAATTCGGTAGTTGGAATCAGAACCGGCTGGTCATTGTATTCAGAAAATACTTGGAATAAAACTCATCGTTTTGGTTCACGGGTTTTTATGATTTGGGGAGTTGGGATTATTATTGCCCCTTGGTTGCAACCAGTTTTTGCCTTTTGGATTTTATTTGGTGGAGTAGCTTTCGCCGCTATTGGAACAATAGTTGCTTCCTATATATTTTATAAAAAAGAAAAAGATAACGAGAAAATGTTAAAACAATAAGTCGCGCTAACTTTGTTCTAACTTCGCGTCGATATTTATGCTAAAAGTCCATTCTATAGAAACATTTGGAACTCATGAAGGGCCGGGAATACGGCTGGTAGTTTTTTTGCAGGGCTGTAATTTTAATTGCGCTTATTGTCATAATCCCGATACGATCCCCGCTACCAAGGGTAAAGAAATGAAAATATCGAAAATTATTAATTTACTTGAAGAACAAAAGCCCTATTTTATAGAGGGTGATTTTAAAAATGGCGGCGGTCTAACCGTTTCAGGCGGCGAACCTGGAATTCAGTTGTCCGAATTACAAAAACTCCTAAAAGCAACTAAGCGCCGGGGCTTCCACATAGCAATGGATACTAACGCGAGTTTTACTTCAACAGCTTACAAAAAACTTTTAGATTTAACCGACTTAGTAATAATTGATTTAAAACATTTTGACGAAACTCATCATTTAAAACTAACAGGGAAAAGTAATAAAAATGTTTTAGCTTCAATTAAATATCGTAATGATTCTAAAAAACCTTTTTGGATTCGCTTTGTGCTTGTTCCAGGCTGGACAGATCAAGAGGAGTACTTAGAAAAAATGGGAAAATATTTAAAAAAGTTTAAATATTTAGAACGTTTAGAAATTTTACCCTACCATACGTTAGGGATTCATAAATATAAAGAATTAAGACTTGATTATCGCCTGAAAGATGTTAAAATACCTAGTGTGAAACAAATAAATAAAGTTAAAAATATCTTCGGTAAATATTTAAAAACCGTTATCGTTAGATAGTAATAAAATAATCTTTAGATAAAATATATTATGAATAAAATAGACGTTCGATCTTTTATTTTTAAAAATATTACTCCGTATAAAGGCGACGCCTCTTTTTTATCCGGTCCCTCAAAAAAAACAAAAAAGCTTTGGGCGGAATGTGAAAAATTATTAAAGCGTGAATTAAAAAATGGCGGAGTTTTAAAAATTGATACTAAAACCGTTTCTTCAATTACTAGTCATCAGCCGGGATATATTAATAAACGCCTGGAAGTTATTTTTGGCCTACAAACCGACGAGCCTCTAAGGCGCGCCGTAAAACCGTATGGTGGATTACGGGCGATTGAAAAAGCTTGTGAAGAAAATAAAGTTAAACTTGATAAAAATATTAGCGAGACTTTTTCTAAATATCGTAAGACTCATAATGATGGCGTATTTGATGCGTATACCGATAGGATGCAGCTTTTAAGGAAGACCGGCGTTTTAACTGGCTTGCCAGATGCTTATGCGCGCGGGAGGATTATTGGCGACTACCGTCGCGCCGCGCTTTATGGAATTGATTATTTAATAAATTTAAAAAAAGACGATAAAAATAAATTAGACCCCGCGGAAATGACGGAGGAGACTATTCGTTTGCGTGAAGAAATTAGTGAACAAATCAGTGCGCTTGAGGATATGAAAACAATGGCTAAGAGTTATGGTTTTGATATTAGCCTTCCGGCAAAAAATGCACGTGAAGCAATTCAATGGACATACTTTGCTTATCTCTCTGCTTTAAAAGAACAAGATGGAGCCGCGATGAGTTTAGGAAATGTAAGTTCATTTTTTGATATTTATTTAGAACGCGATTTAGCGGCTAATCTTATAAACGAAGAAGGTGCCCAAGAATTAATTGATCAATTTATTATTAAGTTAAGATTAGTAAGACATCTTCGTCCTGATGAGTATAATCAACTTTTTGCTGGTGACCCAACTTGGCTTACGGAGGTAATTGGCGGCATGTTTGAAAATGGAAAAAGCAAAGTTACTAAAACTTCATATCGTTTTCTACAAACCCTATTTAATATTGGCCCTTCACCGGAACCAAATCTAACAGTTTTATGGTCGGAAAAATTACCAGCTAACTTTAAAAAATTCTGTGCTGAAGTTTCGATTAAGACTTCCTCGATTCAATATGAGAACGACGACTTGATGCGTGCAACTAGTGGTTGTGATGATTATGGAATTTCTTGTTGTGTTTCCAAATTAAATATTGGAACGCAGATGCAATATTTCGGTGCGCGCTGTAATTTAGCAAAAGCCCTACTCATCGCGCTTAATGAAGGTTATGACGAAATGAGCGGCGTTAAGATAGTTGACGGAATTTTGCCTTTAAGCGGGAAGACGCTTGATTATAAACAAGTAACTAAAGAATTTAAAAAGAGCGTTTCTTTTTTAGCAAAAGAATATATTAAAACCATAAATGTAATTCATTACATGCATGATAAATATTATTACGAAAAAGCGCAGATGGCTTTAATTGATAGTGAGGTTGAGCGGTTAATCGCTTTCGGACTTGCTGGATTATCAGTTGTTGCCGATTCTTTAGCGGCGATTAAATATGCAAAAGTCGTTCCGATTAGAAATGAAAAGGGAATCACTACCGCTTTTGAAATTAATGGCGACTATCCGAAGTATGGAAATAATGATAAGCGAGTTGATGATATTGCCGTTAAATTAGTTAATGATTTTAACTCTGAATTATCAAAACATCATATTTATCGCGGTGCCAAACCAACTCTTTCCGTTTTAACAATTACTTCAAATGTTGTTTATGGTTTAAAAACGGGAGCGACACCTGATGGTCGGGAAGCGGGAATGCCTTTTGCTCCGGGCGCAAATCCAATGCATGGTCGTGATACGAGCGGGGCGATTGCTTCTTTAAATTCCGTTGCGAAATTAGATTATAATAATGCGCGCGATGGAATCTCAAATACTTTTAGTATTACCCCTAAAACTTTAGGCTATAATCTCGATGAACAAATAAAAAATTTAACCGCCCTTTTGGCTGGCTACTTTATAAAAGGGGCACATCATTTGAATGTTAATGTTTTTAATCGTGAAACTTTGCAAGACGCGATGAATCATCCGGAAAAATATCCGCAATTAACAATTCGTGTTTCCGGGTATGCCGTTCACTTTGTAAGACTATCTAGGAAGCAGCAGCAAGAAGTTCTCGCCCGGACATTTTTTGAAAAGATTTAAAAAGAGACCCCATCCGGGGCCTCTTTTTTTAACTCTCCATACTTACAATCTCGTCAATTTTTACTTCTTCATTTATTTGCGTGCGCATTTTTGCGTCCGGATCAATTAATTTTTTTTCTTTCCATTTTCCTCTCAAGAAAACAGCCATATATATAATCGACATAATGACGCTGGTAATTGGTAAAGTAACCCAGATTCCATCAAGCCCAAAATCTAAAACTTTAGCTAATAAATAGGCTAAAGGAAGTTGAACGACCCATTGAGAAACTATCGTTAGAATCATTGATTGCTTAGTAGAACCGGCGGCTTGTAGAGTGCTCCCGATAATTACTTGAATACCGGTTAAGCCGGAGGTTAGGGCAATGAAGCGCAGAAAACGCGCACCTTCATTAATAACGTTAATATCATTAGGAACAAAGAAGGCAATACAACTTTTCGCAAAGACAAAAATAATTACTCCGACAATACTTAAACTTATAAAAATAAGTTTAAGACTTAATTTCGCAACTCGTTCGGCACGCTTTTTATCTCCCGCTCCAAGACTTTGACCGACTAAAGCCGAGTTAGCGCCAGCAAATCCGAAGCATAACATTAAAATTAGTTGAAAAATATTAGAGCCAACTCCGTAGGCGGCAATTGCTAAAGTCCCGAAGCTCGTAATTAACCCGGTCATGATTGTTAAAACTAAACTGCGAGCGGATGTTTCTAAAGAAGAGGGAAGTCCTAACCAAAAAGCTTTTTTTAGAAATTTATAGTCCGGAATAAAATCAGGCCAGTGTAATTTAATTCCATGACTACCGGAAAATAAAATAAACATTCCAATTATTGAAGCAATGCTTTGAGTGAATAAAGTTGCCCAAGCGGTACCGGCGACGCCTAGTGCGGGTATGGGCCCAATACCGAACATTAATAATGGGTCGAGTATAAAATTTAAAATTACTGTTCCAATAACAATATAAACCGGTAATTTTGCTTTTCCGATACTGCGCATTATTGACTGAAACATGAAAAAGACAAAATTAAATACTATGCCTAAAAAAGAAATGCGTAAGTAAGCAAGTGCGCTATCAAATATTCCCGCCTCAACGCCGAGAAATTTTAAAATATTTGTCGATAGCCAAAATCCTAGTGTGCTAGTAATTGCGGAAACAACGATAACCAAGAGTAATGTTTGGGCCGAACTGTGACTTACCATTTTTTTATCTTTGGCGCCGAAATATTGAGCGGTTAAAGTTGCACCGGCAATCGAAAAGCCGATACCGAATGACATCATAAAGAAAATAATCGGCATACAAACTGCGACTGAGGCAACTGCCTTCTCGCCTAAACGTCCAACCCAAAAAGCATCGGTTAATTGATAGGCCGCTTGAAAAAAATTGGCCAGGATTATTGGTCCGGCCAAGGCTAATAATGGTTTAATTAGATTCTTATCAGAATTCATAGACTTTTAATTATTTCGGCTTGAGTCTCATCAATTTTTAGAGCGCCGTCTATTTCTATAAGTTTACCTCTTGTGCGGTAATATTCCAAGAGCGGCTTAGATTCACGTTCAAAAATCGCGAACCGATTTTTAATTGCTTTCGGGCTAGCGTCATCACTACGTTTGCCCATTTTAGAACGGGCCTTAATTCTTTTAAGTGATTCCTCTGGTTTTAGGCGCAAATAATATAAATTTCCCATTTCTAATCCAATTTCACTAGCTAATTTTTCTAACATTTCCGCTTGAGCGACAATGCGCGGAAAACCATCAAATAAAATTCCGGATTCAGTTGCTTTTTCGGCGATATTTTTAATGACCTGAATCATTAAATCATCAGGAATAAGAGTTCCTTCGTCAACAAAGGGCTTAATTTTTTGTCCTAAGCTTGAGCCCGATTCAATTTCTTCTCTTAATTTATCGCCCATCCCAAATCTAAAAAATCCATATTTTTCGGCCAACATTTGAGCTTGGGTAGACTTGCCGCAGCCTGGCTGACCGTATAGAGTGATGATTTTTTTCATAGGATTTTATTGATTTTATCGTTTGCTCTCTATATGATATAATACTATCGAGTCTTAGACAAGATTTATATTAAAATTAGAGTAATAATCCTTTATTATATACGTATCGATATGAACAAAAATCTATTAATCGGCTTTATTGGCCAGGGTTTTATCGGAAAGAACTATGCCGATGATTTTGAAGCACGCGGGTTTAAGGTTATCCGCTACGCTAAAGAACCGGCCTACGAAATGAATAAAGAAAAAATTGCGGAGTGCGATATGGTATTTATCGCCGTTCCGACGCCAACGACTCCAGATGGTTTTAATTTTGATATTTTAAAAGAAGTTATTGGACTGGTGGGGGTAGGCAAGTCAGCGATTGTTAAATCAACTATCCTTCCAGGAACTTGCGAGTCTTTGCAAAATTTATATCCCGATAGATTTGTTTTTCATTCTCCTGAGTTTTTAACCGAAAAAACCGCCGCTTATGATGCGGCGCACCCAACGAGAAATATTGTCGGTTATCCGATTGAAAATGAGGAATATAAACAGCGTGCTCAAGAAATTTTAGACGTTCTCCCTAATTCACCCTTAAATATGATTTGTAAAGCGAAGGAGGCGGAGTTAGTTAAGTACGCGAGTAATAGTTTCTTATTTTTAAAAATTATTTATGCTAATATTTTATACGATTTAGCAGTTAAGGAGGGAAGCGACTGGGAAAAGATTAGTGCTGGGATGGCGGCGGACCCGAGAATCGGAGCCTCTCATTTGCAGCCAACACATGCCTCGGGGGTAGACGGAAAAGTTGGACGCGGCGCCGGCGGACATTGTTTTGTAAAAGACTTCGCGGCTTTACTTGAATATGTAAGAAATAAAGGCGAAGATGTACTCGGAGAGATGTTCCTTTGTTCCGCTGAAGCTAAGAATCTTAGTCTACTTAGAAAAAGCGGGAAAGACGCGGATATAATTAGGGAGGTTTATGGAAAATAGCAATATTTGACCCCTTATGACCCCTATTGACCTTAAAAATAGAGAGAGTATAATAATGGTATATGCAAACAATTAACGAAGTAATAACTAATGAGGAGATAAAGCCGCATGCTGTTTATACGACTGGGGAGGCGGAGAAGATTTTAAAGATTAGTAATAGTACGATGAAGCGCTTACTGAAAAAGGGCTTAATTAAGGCTAATAAAGTTGGAAAACAGTATCGGATTTTAGGGCTAGAGTTATTGCATCTAGTTTCACCGAAAGTTGAAGAAAAAGCCGTTGAAGCTTATTTAGATTTTAAAAAGAAAGTAATTGAAAAAACCAGTCAGTGGTAAGGTCATTTGTAATATTTAGATATGGTAACAATTATAAGACCAAAAAAAATAATTAGCTTTGAAGATTTTAAAGAAATTTGGCAATATAGAGAATTATTATTTTTCTTTGCTTGGCGTGATCTTAAGGTGCGCTATAAGCAGACCGCCATTGGCGTAGCTTGGGCTTTATTTCAGCCGTTTTTTACAATGGTTGTTTTTTCAGTATTTTTTGGAGGGCTTATTAAAATACCGACTGATGGGATTCCTTACCCCATTTTTGTTTTTGTTGGTTTACTTATTTGGCAATTCTTTTCTACTTCTTTAACTGATGCTAGTAACTCATTAATTGTTAATCAAAGCATTGTAACTAAAGTTTATTTTCCTCGTTTGTTGTTGCCGATATCAACTATTCTAGTAAAATTTGTTGATTTTTTTATTGCTTCAATTATTTTAGTTGGGTTGATGATTTATTATCAATATATTCCCAACCTCTCTGGTCTATTGATACTTCCGCTACTATTAATAATTAGTTTTTTCGCTGCTTTGGGTGGAGGGTTAATTTTAGCTTCCATTAATGTTAAATACCGTGACGTGCGGTATGCTTTGCCATTTTTTATTCAGATTCTTATGTTTCTAACGCCAGTTATTTATCCGCCGTCCATCGCTGGTAAATATGCTTGGATTTTATCCATTAATCCCATGACGGGGGTTATTAAAGCGGCGAGGTCAGCTTTACTTGGAGGGGCACCAATTAATTGGGAGCTTTTGGGTATTTCGGGGGTAGCATGTTTTATTTTACTTATAGTTGGTTTTATTTATTTTAAAAAAACTGAAAGATATTTTGCTGACATTATTTAATTTTTTATGCCCGTAATTGAAGCTAACAATATTGGGAAGAAATATAACATTAATCATCGCCAAGGTGGTTATATAACTTTGCGCGATGTTTTAACTAATGTTTTTAGTAATCCATTTAAATTTTTAAAACAAAAAGTAAAAACCGTGGCCGGTTTAACAAAAAATGAAGAATTTTGGGCCTTAAAAGATATTTCTTTTAACGTTGAGAAGGGTGAGGTTATTGGAATTATTGGTCGTAATGGCGCGGGAAAATCGACTCTTTTAAAAATATTATCGCAAATTACCCCACCAACAACTGGAGAAATAAAAATTAACGGTCGCGTTGGAAGTTTGTTGGAGGTAGGAACCGGTTTTCATCCGGAATTAAGCGGTCGAGAAAATATCTTTTTAAATGGTGCTATTTTGGGAATGAAAAAAAGTGAAATTGTTAAGAAATTTGATGAGATTGTTGAATTTGCGGGAATAGAAAAATTTCTTGATACCCCGGTTAAATATTATTCATCGGGTATGTATGTGCGTTTAGCTTTCTCGGTTGCCGCTCATATGGAGCCAGATGTTTTAATTATTGATGAAGTTTTAGCGGTTGGCGATGCTGATTTTCAGAAGAAATGTTTAGGAAAGATGGATGAAATTACAAAAAAAGAAGGAAGAACTATTCTATTTGTTAGTCATAACATGGAGGCAATTAAGCAATTATGTAAGAGATGTATTTTGCTTGATAAGGGAGAAGTAAAAATGATTGGAGAGACTAAAGAGATTGTTGAAAATTATTTAAATGTATCAAGTATTCAACAGGTTTTTACCCCAATTAAAATTAAAGAAATTGATGCAGTAGTTACTAAAATTGTTATTAATGAGAGTGAGAGTGGGAGGGTATTTCCGGGGAAGCCAATGAAGATAGATATTGAGATAGAAGCTGAACATGAAGTTGATAATATTGGGATTCAAATTATGATTTCACATGATGATACAAGTGGCTGTGTATTTGTAACAAATACTAATACAATTAAGGGTTTGGATTTTATTATAAAAACAGGGAGTAATCATTTTGTTTGTTTTATAAATAGTTTTAATTTGTGTTCAGGTAGATATAGATTTGGGTTTGCGATAGATATTCCTTTTGTAAAACTTTATTATTACGATACAAATTTGTTTTCTTTCGATGTTCTTGAAACTATATTTGAAAACTCTAAACTGCCAACACTGCCAATCTATGGGCATGTTTATTTAGATCATAACTGGCAATAAATAAGTAGCTAGTAAAATTTAATCTTATGAATAGTTTAATAAAATTTATTAATTTATTGCGAGAATATTTTTATCATGTGTCTCTTTCGGATTTCATTCCGCCAATAGTTATTAAAGTAAAATATATAGTAACAAAAGTTTTTATTAAAAAAG
>CAIOGK010000067.1 GCA_903857815.1 Candidatus Falkowiibacteriota bacterium | reverse complement strand
CGATTAGCTTTTGATCAGCTCCTAGAAAATTTGCATAGCGTTTAAGAAAATTTTTCCCGTATAAGCCAGAGGGTAGGATATCTAAATTTTCTTCCTCAATAGCTAATAGATATTCCGTTCTAATATTTAATTTTTTAGCGACATCGTTAATTTTTAAGTTGCGAAAATTTCTAATTCGTCTCAACTCTTCCCCTAAACTGTTTTCGGATATTATTCTCTTCGGTATGAAAGACACCATGATATTAAAATTTTAGTTTTATTTTCTTAAGTTTAGTTTACAGTAGTCGATTTATCACCTAATTTATATAAATCTTTTACCCCGATACCTTCGACAACAAATTTTATAATTAAGTAACTTGAAAATACAATAATTAAACCAATTACAGCAGCAACAATGATTTTTCTAGCTTGGCCAACCTTATCGCTTGAACCGGCAGATATTAAAAACATTATTCCGCCATAAACAAACATGATTAAAGATAAGGAACCAACTATCCCCAGTATCCAGTTAGAAGCTAAAATCGCTAGAGTGGTAAAATCTTCTAGTCTATAATCGCCACAGTAAGTTGCATTATCTAAACCAGAATTAAGGGGGGCTTCGCAGTTAGTTGCTGAATCCCCAGTCGCTTTAGGGATAAACCCAGTAGACGAGCCTGTTTGAGCTCGTACCGCTACTAAGTTAATAAATAGTATTCCTGATAGAACTGTCGTAAAAAAAATCTTTTTTAACATATGATAAACTTCTAGTTAATAGTTTGTTGAATTTTTGCTGCTGCCGTATTTATAATTTTTAATAATTTATCACTAGTACTAATTAGTGCGGTATCAAGCATTTCTTTGATTGCATCTTCAGCCGCAGTTGCATTCCTTCCGCGATACCAGCTCTTGGCTGTTAAAACTTGATCAGCAAATACTCCAATTTCGTCATCCATTTTTTGGCTTGCTACTAAAGATCTAAGAGCAGTTGGCTTTTTTGTTTTAGCTAAATAAATTTTAGCTTGTTCTTCTTTGGTCATAAATTGTAAAAAATCCCATGCTTCGTTTGAATACTTACTCTTTTTAGAAACAGTCTCTATCCAGTAATTAGCGAAGTTAATATTAGTTGGGGGAGTACCTTCTATTTGAGGAAATTTAGAAATTGAAAAATTTAGTTTTGGTGCCCCCGCTTTAATAATTGGAATATGATAAGAATAGCCAAACATGATTGCTAAATTTCCGCTAATAAACATATCTAGAGAATTAGCGAGTTCGTTATTCCAGGAGTAAGCCTCTTTAGTCGGATTAGCAAAATCAGTATAAAATCTTAAGGCTTCAAGCCCTGGGTTGTAATTTGTTTCTTTACCAAATTCTGGGACTGCTTGAAAAGAAATTCGACGATTTTCATCAATCATGGTCGCTCCATTTTGCATCATTAAGGCTGCTAGAATATCGCTGTACCGTTCAATGTTAGAACTGCCACCCATAGCGATTCCCGATTGAATTAAACCTCTTTTGGGATCCTGTTTGGTTAATTTTTTTACCGCTTGCAAAAAATCACGATTCCAATATTTTGGCGTTTCACTAATTCCCGCATTGTTTAGCAAGTCTTTGTTGTAAAACATTGCTAAAGTATCAACGGACAAGGGGAGCCCATAAACTTTTCCATCTTCTAAAATAATATCTTTACCGACTACATCAACAAAATTATCTTTTATTTCTTTATAGCTTAGGCTTCGAGTAGTTCTAATTTCAGGAATTAATTCTTTTTTGAGGGTTCCCTGCATTACCATGTAAGCGATTGTTGTCGTTTCCGGCATCGGGGTAATTTTGCTTTGGTATTTCATTGTCCAGGTATTGTGAATCGAAAAAATATCAGGCCCCCTATCTTCGGCCAAGGCATTTAAAAGTTCAGTTTCATATTCGTCAAAACGCAATTTACGGTATTCAATATTAATGAAGGGGTGGAGGGCTTTATAGTTTTTAATAATTTCATCAAAAGCATCTTGGCCATCAAATACTCTCCAATATACTAAAGTAATTGGCTTCATTGCTTCAGCGGTTGCTTTATTTTGTACTTTGCAACCGAAACCAGAAGTAAGAAAAACGATGGTTAGTAAAAAAAGGGCTGTTATTTTTTTAAGCATATTTTTAATTATTTGTCTGCTTTTATTATAACAAAGACCGGGCTATTATTCCAATTTTTTGTTTTAGTTGCTTATTCTAATCGGGGGCGGTATTGGAGTGCTTCGGCAAGATGTTTTTCTTCAACTTTTTCGCTAGCTTCAATATCAGCTATTGTTCTCGCAATTTTTAAAATTTTAAAATATGAACGATTAGAAAATAATAAGGTTTCAGCCGCTTTTGTTATTAACTTTTCCGAATTTGTGTTTAGTTCACATAGTTTTTTTATTTGTCCTGACGGTATGGCAGAATTTAAGGGTGGAGAAATGTGTAATAAGCGTTTTGATTGTATTTCCCTTGCTTTTATGACTCGCGCCTTGATAGCAAGAGAATTTTCGGTGTTAGTGTTTTCTTCTAGTTCTTTTAAGTTAAGATTAGAAACTTCAATATGTAAATCTATACGATCTAAAATTGGCCCCGATATTTTGCGGCGATAACTTCTAATTTTTTCTAAGCTACATAAACAGTTTTTTCCTAGTACGCCTTTTAGGCCGCAGGGACAAGGATTCATGGCGGCAATTAAAATAAAATTTGCAGGTAAATGTAGATTTCCATTAGCGCGATTAATGGTTATAGAGCCTTCTTCTAGTGGTTGGCGTAAACTCTCAATCGCATAACGTGAAAATTCCGGAAATTCATCTAAAAATAAAATACCAAGATGAGCGAGAGATATTTCGCCTGGTCTAAATTTTGTTCCTCCTCCAAGGAGGGCCGCCGCCGATGCGCTGTGGTGAGGCGACCTAAATGGTCTCTCTTGAGAACTTGAAAAAATATGACAGCTATTATCTTTTAAATTGCCGGCGATACTATATATTTTTGATATCTCTAATTTTTCGATATCGGATAATGGTGGCATAATATCTCGAGTAGCTTTGGCAAGCATAGTTTTTCCACTTCCAGGAGGGCCGCTCATTAATATATTATGTCCTCCTGAAATAGCGATTTCTAGTGCTCGTTTGGCTGTGCTCTGGCCTCTGATGTCGGCAAAATCAACATCAGAATTAGCAATGGTTAATAATTCCTTTGGTTTATACGGAGTAATAATGATTTTTTGATTTAAATGATTAATTAATTGGTTTAAGCTATTAATTGGAAAAATAATTAAATTTTTAACCAAACTAGCCTCTTGGGCGTTTTCGTTTGGTAAAAATATATATTTTAAATTATACTCTTTTGCCTTGATGGTGATTGGGATTATCCCTTTTATTTTTCTTACTTCTCCCGTTAAAGATAATTCGCCTACTATTAAACAAGTAGAAAAGTCAAAATTTAATTTATATTTTAAAGATAGTATACTAATGGCGATAGGTAAGTCATATATTGGTACGCTCTTTTTTAAATCCGCTGGCGCAAGGTTAACTGTTATTTTTCTTTTAGGGAATTCTAATCCACAATTAAAAAGAGCGCTGCGTACTCGTTCTTTAGCTTCGGAAACAGAAACGTCCGGTAACCCCACAATCGTTATTTGCCCAAAATCACCACCACCGGCGGTTGCCTCGATTTCTATGATATCCGCATCTATTCCGGTAACCGCTGCCGATAATATTTTAATTGCCATTAATTTAAAATTAAAAATAAAACTACTTAAGTTAAGTAGTCTTATTATAATTTTTGTTTAATGAAGTGGGGTTAAATTTTTTCTAAACTATTTATTATTTTGTTGGATTTCATCAAGCTTTACGCTAAGAAGTTTACTAACTCCATCAGACTGCATAGTTACGCCGTATAATATGCTAGCGCGACGCATGGAGGCGCGGTTATGAGTAATGACAATAAATTGTGTTTTGTCTGATAAATCGTCGAGAATTCTTGCTAAGCGCTCAGAATTAGACTCATCTAAAGCAGCATCCACCTCGTCTAATACTACAAAGGGTGAAGGATTCGCGCTAATAATTGCGCAAATTAAGGCAATAGCCGTTAAGGCTCTCTCTCCGCCAGAAAGCATAGTAACCGCTTGAATTTTTTTACCGGGAGGGATAGCTTGAATCTCAATCCCGGCTAAACCGACAGCATTATATTTTTTAAGAAACTTTATTTTTTTCATTTTTTCTTCCGCCGCCTGTTTCATTTCTATTTCCGCTAGAGTAAGCCCCTGATTCATAGCTTCATTTTTTGCGGCATTATTTTTTGATTCTTCTTTTTCTAAATCTTCAATTAAGATTTTAGAAATTTTAGCAGAGCCACCGTTAAAGAGAATCTTAAAATATTCATTAAATTTTTCAGAAATAATTTTAAATTCTTGGTCAAACCTTCCTTTAATGTTCATGTCGAGCTCGTATATCACTTGCTCTAAAGATTTAACAGCTTGGTTTAAATCATCTGTTTGGTTGCTTAAAAAATCATAACGAGTTTTAGTTTCTTCATACTCTTTTTCTGTTTCCGGATCTATCCCCCCGATTTGTTCTAGTTGGGCTTTGCTGTTGTTAAGTATTTTTTGCCAACGGTCTAAATCGGCGATCTCGCCAGTAATTAGATGTTTTTTAACATCGCTAATATTTAATTCATCATTACGAATATTATTTTCTAAATCTTCTAATTTTGTTTCTTGTCGAGTAGAATTTACTTTAATTTCATTAAGTTGAGCAGAAAGCGAATTAATTTCTTGCTGTAAATTTTGAATATTTTTTTGACATTCAAACATTTGGCTTTTTTCTTTTTCTTTAGCTTGATTCAAAGTTTCTAGTTTTGTTGATATTAATGCAACCTCTTGGTTCACATCCTCTATTAATTTATTTAATTCGGTTTTTTCTTTTTTTATATTTGAAGCATCAAATTTAACTTGGCTCTTGGAAATTTTACTGTTAATATCAAAAATTTCTTGTTCGGTTTGCTCTTTCTTGTCTCGTAAAAGTCTAATTCGTTCATTGATAGAAGAATCTTTAAGACGGCAAGTTTGAATCTTTTCTAAAATTTGTTGCTTCTTCTCCTGGAGAGTGTTCCCTTTGTAAGATGTTTTTAATTTTTCTATTTCTTTTTCTAACTCCGCTAATTTTTTAAAGATAATGTTTTTTTCATCTTCTATTTTTCCAGAATCAAATTTAACTTGAGCTTTTTCTAGTTTTGATTTTATATCTATCAATTCTCTTTGTATTTGAATCTTTTTTTCCTCAGTCATGCGGAGCCGTTCGCTAATAGTAGAAAGGCGTAGCAGCTCTTCGTTTAATTGCTCGTTAATAGTTTGACGCTTATCGGTAAGATTAATAATTGTTTGCTGAATTTCCTGAATACGTCTGGCGTCTTCATCGCTTTCTCCAGTTAGAGTTGCTTTAATTTTAGTTTGAAAATCAGATTTAGCTTCGGCAATTAATTTTTTAACTTCGTCTAAATTAGCCTTAGTGTTTATTCCATCTAATTTTTGTAAGAACTCATCAATAATTTTACTGATCTCTTCGTCCTTGGTTCCGGATTTAGCGGCCGCTTTAATTCGATTATTAATAACTGACAATTCACTATTTAAACTGCTTAAATCTTGTTGAATCTTATTTAGTTTGCCTTTTATTTCTTCGCTTTCTTCACGATTATTTTCTTGACGTAGACTTTCTGCCTCTTCGGTTATTTTTTTAAATTCAATAATTAACTCTTCTTGTTTCCCATTTAACCAAGAAACGTCAAACTGACCCTGGGCTTCAAGGTTGGCTTCCAAGACAGCTTCTAGTTTATTAATTTGTCTATTAAAATTAAATTGCTCGTTTTCTAAATGATTTATTTCTCTTTTAGTTTCTTCTGAGATGGTGATTTCTTTATTGGTTTCTAATAACTCGATACTTAAAGTATCTTCTTCTAACTTTGGTCGACTTTTTTCTAGAGAGCTTATTTCTAAAGTGATGTTTTCTAAATCGGCGCTTAGTTCTCCAGCTTTATTATTTAACCAAGAAACATCAAATTGACCCTGAGCTTCAAGTTGAACTTCCATTTCCGCCTGCAGTTTAGAAAGCTTTTTCTGATATTGGCTTTTTTGATTTTCTAAATCTCGCAGTCTTGGTTGGAGTTCATTTATTTCACGGAAATTATCTGTTGTTCTAATTTTATTTAAATCTTCACTTAGTTTCTCTAGTTTTTTTTCATGTTCAATCTTTATTTTTTCTAATTCTAAAAACTGCTTGTTGAGAGAATCTAACTTTTTATTAATATCTTGCCAAAGAAAACCATAATAATTAAATTGAGCAGTATTTAACTCTCCTTCAATTTCGCTACGACGTTTTAATTTATCAACTTGTCGGGTTAAGCTTTTTAGTCTAGGTCTTATTTCTATCAAAAGCATATCAACTTGTTGCAGATTTTCGTAACTTGCTTCTAATTTATTTAAAGCAGAATCGCGTTTTATTTGAAATTGTTTTACGCCAGTTGCTTCATCAAAAAAATCCTTTCTTTCGGCGGCAGATGAGCTTAAAAAATTTTCTACCATTCCCTGGCCGATAACGCTATAAGTTTTTTGTCCGAAGTTTGCCTTAGCTAGTAACATTTGGATATCAGATAGACGAACCCGATTCCCATTTAATAAATATTCGCCATCACCATTTCTAAATATACGACGAGTAATAACTATTTCCGAACAACTATTAATAATCTGATCAAGGTCACTTTCTTTTTCAATTGTTTTTGGTTGCTCTGAATTTTTTTTAACCGATTCTTCATTATTAAGAAATAAGGAAACCTCGGCTAAACTTAATTGGCTTTTTTGATCCGAGCCAGAAAAAATTACATCTTCACTTTTTTTACCTCTTAAAGTTTTTAAACTTTGTTCGCCAAGCGCCCAGCGGATAGCATCAGCAACATTTGATTTACCTGAACCATTAGGCCCAACAATTGCGGTTAACCCGCGGCGCTTATCAGCTAAAATACCGGAGAAGATTAATTTATTTTTATTGGCAAAAGATTTAAATCCTTGGATTTCTAGTTTTTCTAAATACATATCAAAATAGAATTTTATCGTCTTAATGACGGAAAGCTTATTATTAAATCAAAAATGGCCTTAGGCCCGTATCTAATTTTATTATAAGTTAATTTATTGATTTTTGAAAGACAATCGGTTAATATAATTTATATGATAATCTCAATTAGCGGAGCTCATGGTTCCGGAAAAAGTACTATTGCTCAAAGGCTATCCGAAAAACTTGGGTGGCCACGTTATTATATGGGCGGTCTAAGGCGAGCAGCGGCTAAAAAGAGGGGGATGACTTTAGCCGAGTATAATGAATTAGGAGAAATTGACCCAGCAACCGATCAGGAAGTTGATGAATATCAGAGAAAACTAGGAGAAAATGAGGATAATTTTGTGATTGAGGGGCGGACTTCGTGGTATTTAATACCACATTCTTTAAAGCTATATTTTGATGTTTCCGAAGAAGAGGGTAATAGAAGAGTTTTTGGCCATTTACAGCAAGAAAACGATAGAAATGAGGATAGAAACATTGAGAGCCTAGAAGACGTTAAGGAAAGCCTGAGAAAGCGCTTAGTGAGTGATAGGCTGAGATATAAGAAGTATTACAACATTGATGTAAATGATGTAAATAATTATGATTTTTACTTTGATACTACTAATTTGACACAAGATGAGGTTTTTCAGTCAGTTTATAAATTTGTTAAAGAAAATCTTGACATATCCAAAAATTAATTATAATATTAGACAAGATTTATAAAATTAAAAGTAAAATAACGGGATTTAATCAATCTCGTTTATATATTTACCAATTATATGGTTGAAACTAAAATGGAATTAAAACCGGGACTTACTGTCAGGGTTTATCAAAAAATTAAAGAACTTAATTCAAAAGGAGAAGAAAAGGAAAGAGTTCAATATTTCGAAGGCATGATTATTGCCCGCAAGCATAATAAAGAAATTGGTGCGACTATTACTGTTCGCAAAGTTTCTGATGGTATTGGTGTAGAAAAAATATTTCCCTTAAATCTTCCGACAATTACAAAAATTGAGATTAAGAAAGAAGCGGAGGTTAGAAGAGCTAAATTATATTATCTTCGCGCTGGTTATAAGAAAAAATTAAAAGAAAAAGTAGTAAAATAATCTATCGCTAAAAAGATTATGGGCGGATGGTGAAATTGGTAGACACGCAAGCTTGAGGGGCTTGTGGCCGCAAGGCTGTGGAGGTTCAAATCCTCTTTCGCCCACCAACCGTTCGCTTAAAATATTGCGGCTTAGCCGCTTGAGGGCGCATAGCTCAGCTGGTTAGAGCACTTCGTTTACACCGAAGGGGTCCAGGGTTCGAATCCTTGTGCGCCCACATTATAAAAAACAGGCGCTCAGCGTCTGTTTTTTATTAGATATATGTTATGGAAAAAATAATTACTAAAAATTTTCAAGAAACTGCTGATTTAGGTTTTAAAATTGGTCAAACTTGTTTAGGTGGGGAAGTATTCGCTTTGCATGGAAATTTAGGAGCCGGTAAAACAACTTTTTTACAAGGCTTAGCTAAAGGTTTGGGAGTAAAGAATCAAGTTAATAGCCCAACATTTAATATTTTAAAATTATATAAAACAAAATCAAAATCTATAGTGAAAGAATTTTGTCATATCGATGCCTATCGACTGGCATCAGGAAAAGACTTACTTGATTTGGGGGTTAATGAATTTCTTGAATCAAGAAACACGGTAACAGCGATTGAATGGGTTGAAAAAGTAGAATCAATACTGCCAAAGAAAATCATTAGTATATATATAGAAAATATTTCTGAATCGTCTAGAATAATAAAAATAAAAAGGGGTTAAACACGAAGTTCAACCCTTTTTTGTTAGCTCTTTCGCCTATTTTTAGACGTTAAAATCAATTTTTTTAATTTCCACATAAAGTGGAATGTCTTCGCGATAACAAATTTCGCAATGGTTAGTTACGAAATAATGCATACGCAATTCTTTTGCATCATTAAAATTAATTTCTAATTCGGTTTTGATAAGTGGTTTAAGATCTTCAACATATTCCTTGGTGATTTCTCCATGCGATCCGCATTTTCTGCAGAAGCATAAAGAAACTGCTTTGGGAAAATGGAGTGGGGCATAAACCGCTTTTTCTATCAGACTTTCAAATTCAGCCTGGCTGATTTTTGGTGGCTCCTTTGTTTTGCCAATCAAATCAATTTTCTGAGTCATGACGTATCTTATTTTGGTTTGTACTAATGAACTATTTTTGTATTTTTATATTAATTTTTTTGTTTAAAATTTTCAATCATGGCGTTGGTTATTTTTTCTGCCTCTTTTTCAACAATTTCGTCAAGAAATTTAGCGTCAAAATTTTTATTTCCTCGGCTATTATCTAATTTTTCACTATCCTCTTTAGCGATATATAACAATACATCTGATTTAGTCCAATCATTTTTTGGATGCTGGGTTAAATCAATTGTTGCTCTGGTTAATTCTTTTCCGGTATTTTTATCGTATAATTTAAAGTAACAATCAATTCCGTGAGAAACATCTAAATGAGTTCCACCAGCGGCTGAGAAAAATTTTAAAATATATTTATCACTAACAAATCTATTTTTAACAGCTTGATATAATTTGTTGGCAAATAACTTTGAAGGATTTTCTGGATTTCCAGTTTGGCATTTCTCTACTAAATTCATTGCTTGATCGACGGAAATTCTTTTTTTATTAAAATCCATTGTATCACGAAATTCCGCTTGCGCCTCTTCTCTGATTTGTAATATTTTTTCAAAACGTTGATCGTTTTCTAAATTATCCAGTTTACATTTTTCCGGATATAATTTAGCATAAGCTTCTTCTTTATAATGGCGGCCATTAGTAATTTCAATCATTTCTTCCTCAAAAACAGTTCCGTTTTCTACGGCTTTATTTTGAGCCATTTCATACCTTTCAAGCTTATTTATCATACTTTTCTTTTTTGATAGATTTCAAATTTTGTAATATTAAAATAAATGCCCCTAAGCTAATCATAAAATCAGCTAAGTTAAAAACGGTAAAATATTTAAGCTCTAGATAGTCAATCACGAACCCATATTGTAGTCTATCAACCATATTACTTATAGCACCAAACAGAATAAATGTCAATATCAGTGATTCTTTAGTGAGTTGTTTTACTTTCCAGATTAGTTGACATATTGTTAGTATTATACCTAATATTAAAGAAATAATAATGATATTTAAAATCGGGCCGTGTAATGGAAGGGAAAAGGCGATATTATTATTT
>CAIOGK010000066.1 GCA_903857815.1 Candidatus Falkowiibacteriota bacterium | reverse complement strand
AAAATAGCTAAGGCGTTAGACTTTGCTAATAAAAAAGAATTTGATAAAGTTATCATATACGGCATCGATGAAGATAAAACGGGGACTTATAAAATTAAGGACATGAAAACTAGTAATCAAATTGAGAAAAGAGTATAATAAAGATATATTAAAAATATATTATGGAAAATTTACAAAATGACTTTGTTTCCAATGAAAAAAGGAAATATGAATGGAGTTTAGGGAAAATACTTGCTTCATCGTTATCGGGATT
Organism: Candidatus Falkowiibacteriota bacterium; assembly: GCA_903857815.1. Taxonomy (GTDB): domain Bacteria; phylum Patescibacteriota; class Patescibacteriia; order Patescibacteriales; family UBA12465; genus UBA12465. Next base: position 2,108 of record CAIOGK010000066.1, on the reverse strand, counting down.
TATTGCTGGCGTTGTTGTTGCAAGCTTATTCTTTTATTCTCTGTTTGACTTAGTTTGGAAGGCAAATTCTGGGTTCGGATTGTAATTGGTTAAATTTTAGCCGCATAACCCTAAAACCACTTGTGTTTTAGTGTTTTTTGCTTGACAAGAGATTATTTATATATTATTATTGGTAAATAGTTCGTCATGAAGCGCGGCTAACGGTCGCGTTTTCTGTTGGCCGAATTACGGCCTTTTTAGGCTTTTAAAAGCAATATTATGGAAATAAGAAACATCGCCATTATCGCTCACGTCGATCATGGAAAAACAACTTTAACTGATTCACTCTTGCGTCAAACAGGCATGGTTACTGATAATTCAACTATGGATAGTAACTCCATTGAACAAGAAAGAGGAATTACAATTTATGCAAAAAATGCTAGTCTTTTTTATAATGATTCCAAAATAAATATTGTTGATACTCCTGGCCATGCTGATTTTAGCTCGGAAGTTGAACGAGTATTGCGCTCTATCGACTCCGTTCTTTTAGTGGTTGATGCTCAAGAAGGTCCTATGCCACAAACTAAATTTGTTTTAAAAAAATCTTTAGAACTAGGACTTAAGCCAATCGTTGTTATTAATAAAGTAGATAAACCAGCGGCAAGACCGGCGGAAGTTGCGGAAATGGTTTATGAATTATTTTTAGATTTAGGAGCCAATGATGAACAATTAGATTTTCCGATTGTTTATACAATTAGTAAGGGCGGTCTGGCGGGAACTAAAGTTGATGAATTAGCCGATAATCTTAATCCACTTTTAGACATGATTGTTTCTCACGTTGTCCCGGCATCTAACCCAGAAATGGCTGATGAACCATTACTCGCTCAACCTTTTAATTTAGCTTATGATAATTTTTTAGGCCGCTGTGCGATTGCGAGAATTTATCAGGGAAAAATTAAAACTGGCCAACAAGTGATTGTTAAAAATTTAAGTAATGTTGATAGAACTGGGAAAGTTACTAAGTTGTTTACTTTTAAAGGTTTATCTAGACAAGAAGTATCTGAGGCTTCAATTGGTGATATTGTTTTAATCGCTGGTTTACCGGATATTTATATCGGTGAAACAATTTGTGTTGCCGCTAATCAAGTTCCTTTACCAGCTATTAATATTGATGAGCCAACTATTTGCTTAAGTTTCTTAGTAAATAATTCACCTTTAGCCGGTAGAGAGGGAAAGTTTGTTACCAATCGTCAGATTAAAGAACGTCTTGAGAAAGAATTGGAAGTTAATGTCGGTTTAAAGATAGATTTTTCTGATATGAATTCTTATAAAGTTTATGGTCGCGGAGAATTACATATTGCCGTGCTTTTAGAAAATATGCGTCGTGAGGGCTTTGAACTTCAAGTTTCTCAACCTCAAGTAATTGTTAAAGAAGAAGATGGCGTAAAGATGGAGCCTTATGAAGAGGCAAGTATTGATATTCCAGAGGCATCTTCTGGAGTTATTATTGAAAAAATGTCTAAACGCCGTGGTCAAATGACCGATTTAAAAACTCACAATGGTCAAACAAGAATTATCTTTGCCATTCCGACTAGAGGTTTGCTCGGTTATCGTGAAGAGTTTGTAGTTGATACTCGTGGTGAAGGTATTTTGTGTTCTCACTTTTTGGGATTTAGAGAAATGGCTGGCGATATTGAAAGAACCGCTCTTGGCTCCATGGTTTCTATGGTAACTGGAAAAGCTTTAGCTTTTTCTCTATGGAATTTACAAGATAGAGGTGTTTTATATATCCATCCCAATACCGAGGTCTATGAAGGGATGGTAATTGGCAACGTTGCTAAAGGTAATGATTTAGCGGTTAACCCAATTAAAGGAAAGAAATTAACTAACGTTCGAGCTTCCGGTTCCGATGAGGCGATTACGCTTACTCCTCCTTGGGAGCTTAGCCTTGAAAGAGGTTTAAGTATTATTAACGATGATGAATATTTAGAAGTTACTCCTAAAAGTATCAGAATGCGTAAGAAATTTTTAACCGAAAATGATAGAGCTAAAGCCAAAAGATAATTATCGCGATATTGAATATAGAAAGAGCTGCCATTTTTAGCAGCTCTTTATTTTTTAGGTTTTTT
>CAIOGK010000065.1 GCA_903857815.1 Candidatus Falkowiibacteriota bacterium | reverse complement strand
GGCCGCTCTAATATTGTTAATAATAAATTGTTTATTTTTTTCCATATAGTTATGTATAATTTAAAATACTTTTTTCTTTTATTTTAGGCATTTTATTTAATCTAAATATACTTAACAATAATAGAGTATGATATAAACACCAAAAAATGTTAATGCCAATTGCATAATGATTTTCTGGGTAGCGCATGACTCCTCTAGCAATAGCGGCAATATTAAACATTATAACAAATATCCAGGGCCAAAGCATTAAGAGCGGCAAAGTTTCACCCTTGCCCTTATTGGTAATTTGGAAAGTCATTTTTTTATTTAAAAGAGCCGATAGAGTTGATTGCATTAAAATAGGGAAGCTGATAGAGCTCATAATTGTTCCCATGAAGACGTCTTTGAGTTTATAATTACGTCGATTCATGGTTGCATAAAAGGTAGTTAAGGTTAAGAAGTAGTAGGGAATAAACGTCGCTAAATAAAAGTAGGGATTCGCAAAATAAGAAGGAATATTAAATAATAAATACAAGGCGGGGCACATTATTAATATTAAAAAAGACCAGCCGGTAAAATAATAAGTTGCTGATAAAAAGTATTCCCAAACTTGAACAGCGGTTAGTTTTATTTTTCCGTTGTAAATTAATGGTAATAATTTTCTAATTACACCTACTGTTCCGCCGGACCATCTGTATTGTTGCTTAAAGTAAGCGGGTAAGGTCTCTGGTGCCATGCCAAAAACTCTAACATGTTTGTAATAAATAGATTGATAACCTAGAGCATGAATTAAAACCGAGGTAGAAAAGTCTTCCGTAATTGATTTTTCGTCAAATCCGCCTACCTTTTTCAAAACATCAGTTCTCATTATAAAATTTGTTCCACAACAAAACATGGAGTTGCTTATTCCTTTACCTTCGCAAATATTTTCAAAAAATATTGATTGTTGCAGAGCAGCTCCTTTGGCGATTGGACTCACGTTAATATTAGTATATAGTTGCGGAGTTTGAATAAAGGCAATATTTTCCGAATATTCTATTAGAGCAACAACTTCTAATAAGAAAGTTGGCATCGGATTTTGGTCAGCATCAAATACTGATAAATATTTGCTATTAATTTGCGGCAATATTTTGTTTATTATTTCGGCTTTATTTTTTGATGGTTGTTCCGGAAAATAATGCTCTATTCCGTATTTTTTAGCCAATTTACGATTTTCTTCTAATAGCTCATGATCCGAACCATCTAAAAAGAATATTTTTTTATTTTTATAATTTAAAGAAGCTAGACAAATAAAAGTCGCTTCTAATACTTTTAATGGCTCATTTCTAGCGGGGACTAAAATTGTTACGCTCGGCAAATTTTTATTATCTAAGTTTACAGTTTGATATTTATTAGTATCAGCTTTTCCGAGACGAATGATTCTTGAAAGAAAGCCGAGGGATTGTAGAATCGAATGTGCTTCGGCTAGTAATAGAATGAACCCAAATAGCGCATTTAAAAATCCTAAATGAATACTGTAATATATATAAACTCTCAAGGTAAAATAAAAAAGCAGGCTTACAAAAGATAGCCAGGCAATTAAAGTAATTTTTTTTGCTTTTTTATACCACACAATAGATTATAATAACTTAAAAATTATACCATATTAAGATTGTTAATAGAAATCAAAAAGAGCTCTTTCGAAGCTCTTTTTTACTTAAATTTTATTTTAAGTAGAGATTTTATCTTTCTTCAGATGCTTTTGAAATAAGTGGTTGAGCGTTGGTATAATATACCGCGCCGTTTAAAAGGTAGATTCGTCCGTGAATTACTTCATTGAGAATATAACTTTGCCAGCCATGTTCAATCTTATTAACCCTAACACCTAAAGTTTCAGAAGTATCATCCGGTCTAATTAGTATCGGAATTTTGGCAATCATTGGACCGTCATCAAACAAATGATTCACGAAGTGCATGCTAACAGCGCTTTGTTTTATTTTTCCTTCACGAAACGCTTTTATTACAGCTTCGTGTACATGGTGGCCGTACATTCCTGGCCCGCCAAATTCTGGTAATGGTCCGGGATGGATGTTGATTGTTTTTTCTGGAGCTAAGCCCTGGACTAATTTAAGCCAACCCGAACACATAACATAATCGGCCTGATATTTTTTAACCAGAGATTGATAGCCCTCAGCCGTATAAGGACCGGGCCAGTGTTCAAAAGGAATATTCAACATCATGGCTTTTTTGTATACTCCGCCGCTAGCATGGTTAGAAATCACTACAAAATCGGCTTGTATAATTGCCGGAGAAGTTCGAGATTGTTCAACCATTTCTTGAAAACCAGAACCGCCGCCAATTTTATCACCGGCAGCTAAAACTAAAACTAACTTTTTCTTATCCATTTCTCAGTATTTATAGGTTTAAAATTATTTTAAGGAGCAATAAAATATGTTACGATTTGTTTATTATTTTGTCAATTATATTAAACTTCATGCATAATCTTTAAACTTTTGTTAATATTAATTTTCTTTGGGGTAATAATCAATAGGATAATTGCCACAATTATTCCAATCATCCCTAACAATGAGAAAGCCCCGGCAGTTCCAATGTTATCAGCGATTACACCCGCAAGGACGGGTCCTAGAACATAACCTAAATTGGTAAAGAAATCTTCTAAACCGGCGATTTCTTTTTCGTAGTGTGGAGTTTCGCTGATATAATCCGCGTAAGCGCCGTTAATTGCTGGCCAAGACATAGATATAAAGAATGAGGCAATTAAGATATTTAAAATTACTAAAATAGTATTATCGATAAAGTTAATTAGAGATAAAAATATTGACCCGATTAATAAGGTGATAAAAGCAGTTTTTTTCTTACCGTGTTTTCTAGTGAGTGATCCCACTATCCAGCCTACAAGTAGGGCGGGGAGAGAATAGGCAGTCATAAAAAATCCGGCAAACTTTTTCATTTCTGTTAAGCTTTCGGCGAAAATAGGACCGACAGTCCAAAAAAATGAATCAATAAAATTTATCATTAAGGTCAAAATTAAAACTGGAAATAATATTTTGCCCAAATCCTTCCAGTCTAGAAGTAGTCCTGCCCAAGTTTTTTTTCTGTCTCCATATTCAGTTTCTTTGTATCCCGCAGTTTTGTCTTTAGAAAAGAAAAGTAAACCAAAAAATATCGCTGCCATAACTAAAAAAATCCAGGCTAGCACTAGTGGTTTATAATTAAAGTTCTCGGCAATTAAAAAACCAACTAGTATGGGGGCTAATAAAAATCCTACTGATTGAAAAACTTGAATAAGTCCAAAGCTGCTGGCATGTTCCGTTTTAGCAGTATGACGACCAACAAAATCAAAATTGCCAATATTTTTTAAATCAAAATATACTCCCCATAGAGACATGGCTAATAAATAGATAACAAACGAGTTAGCCTGAGATAAAATAAGTGGATAAATTAAACAAATAGAAAACATTATTAAAAACATGCGCTTGTAATAAGTATTTTTAAATATGCGACAAGCAATAAAATCAAAAAAAGCTCCTGAGATTGAAGATGTTCCGATAATAATACCCATTAAGGTTTCTGAAATTCCATTATTAATTATTATGAGCGGCGTCATATAGGAAATTATTCCTTCATAGATTGCCCAGAAAAGCATCATTAGACAAAGCAAATAAAGAGTTTTTTTCTCGGATTGATAGTTTTTTACATAACTCGTAAGCAGTCTCAAAATTGGCATATTAAATTTTTTTATAATGATTATAAATGTATATTATCATACTTTACTCTGTATAGACAAAATTATAACTTGATGCTATATTCTTGTATTACTTTAACAATTCATAAACCAACTAAAAAACTAGTCATGAAAAAAATTATTTTTATTTTTTTGGCATTTTCTGCTTTTGAAGTCTTTGCTCAAGAGCCTTATAATTATTTAGAAATTAAAGTTGAGAATGGCGATTCTTGGGTTAATATCCGCTCAATTCCATTAGTTCTTGATTCTAGTATTTTCGAAAGAAGATTGATTAAGAATGTGAGTTTTCAGGAATTTTTAGATGCTAAACCCGATATTACTCAGCCAGAAGGTTTATATTTAACTATGGAACTTGAAAATTGGCGAGAAGCTTCTGAGATTTTAAATCGCCCTCATTTACCAAAAGGGGTTAGCAATAAATACATTTCTGAGATGGTTTATGCTTTATCCGATTTTTCTTTAGTTGATAGTGTGATTGATTTTGATCGAGATAAATTTATCTATTTATGGATAAGTTTAACTAGAGCCGTTATTTCTAGAAATAATCATCATTCCTCAAAAACATTGGATTTTAAGCATCAATCTAAAGAGATTGCTTTGGCCGCTGAGCTTATTTGGAATTTAATGCCAAAAAGCTGGACCGTTGCCGATGTAAATGTTTTTTCTTTGCACAACCCTAATGGGCAGTCGGTTAATCTGCTAATTGACGCCGGTGGAAATATTATGACAAAAATTGTCGTATATCCTGAATATTTATACCGCCATCGTCATTTTTCTTATGATTTAGTTAATAAATCATCTCGAGATTTAAAATATTTTGGAGTTTCCGAATCCTTTTCAAAATTAAAATTTAAATCTCGATTTAATTGATAGTCCATAAAACAGGGAAGTCTATTTTGGCTTCCTTTTTTAATATAAAAAAGCGCTCAACTTGGTGTGAGCGCTTTTCGATTGTTAGATTGTTAAATTCTTAAATGAAAGAATCCCCCGTAGTTAAGGGTGATATTAATCCAACAAGCGAATTTTTATCTAGATAAATTTTAAATTCCGGGCGGCTTATCCAGAGGCCGCCAATTAAATCTAATTGTTTTTCTTTGGCCGGAGCAAAAAATACTAGACGATAATGCATTTTCCAAACAGGTGAGCATTCAGGAGCAACCAATGGAGAATAGAATTTTTGCAGGTAAGTGATTTCTTTAAAAATAAAATTAATAATCGCCCCTTTAGTTGAAAAACCATTTTTGTAACCAAGGCGTCTCCATTCCGGATGCCAAATACGAGTTATTCCTTTTTCATTTTTAATGCAAAATGGTTTATCCCAATTTAGCATTTCCTGATAGTTATTTGCGGAAATTCTTTTCCACAGCCCAACTTCATTGCCTTTCTGAAAATTAGTTTTAAACTCTGAATTTTTAGCTGCGTAAAGCTTTCTTTCTAACCAAGGACGATCTTCGGCTAAAAATGATCCGACTAAATTTTTGATTATTGTAGCGGATTTTAGACCGTTTCCGTAATGGAAGGCATTTAAATTTCCGTTTGGCATACAATCTAATTCAATAAAGACATCTTGGTCATCATTCTGACGTAGCTTGTTAATTAAATTTTTTGCCTGCATGGCATGAAATTCTTCGATTTCTAAAATTTCATTAGAAAAAATAAACTGATTTTTGTTTTTCATGATAACTAATTTTTAAAGAGTGAAACATTATTATTGATATTAAGTTTTTAAAAAACAAAGACCGGATTATTAGTCCGGTCGGAATTTATTGATATTTTTACTACATTCTGAATTAACAGTTCGTTCTTTTATTATCAATAAAAACCAGCCGGGTAAACATCCAGCCATTAAAGTTATTATTGCGGTAATTTTTATTTGATAATTTGAACATGCGTATATTTTAGCAGATATATTTTAGTTTGCAAGAGTTCTGCTGGCTTTAAAGCTTAATATTGACAAAAATATATCTTTGTGACATAGTATTCGGATTGTATTGTACATTAAAATTCTAAACTTAAAATAAAATGAGATGAGTCGAAAAATATTATCAGGCAGATATGAAGGAGGGTCCTTCGTGCTGCGCAATGAAAAGGGCATTGTTTTTAAAAGAATTAGTCCTAATACAGTTTTCAGCATTGGCAATAGTATTAATAGCTATTATGCTAAACGTATTTTTTACTCTGGTAAATATATGATTGCCTCCATTAGGATTGATTTTTCTATGAGAATGTTTGATGCTGCTAAACTTAAACAAAATTTTAAAAATGTAAGTGGTTACATTTTAAGAGAAGGCGAAGGGTTGTGGGCCACTTCTTCTAGTAGCGCTAGGAATGGTTTATGGCATCGTAATCACGGTTTTGATAATCCAATTATGCTTGCCCTTCGAATAGCGGATTTACCTTCTAATTTATTAAAATTTGTTGATCGGATTGACGCCGTTGTTTATCGTGGTGGAAGTTTGTGCTCACACTCTAATAAGCCAGGTGATTATTGGTATCGACTTATTACTGACGGAACAACCAGCGTAATGATAGAAGGTTCACGGGTAACAAACCATTTTAACAAGAAACATATTGGCTGTCTCACCTCTGAAGATGTTATAGAAGTAGTCGGCGGAACTTATTTAGTTCAGTCTATAACAACCAAAGCTACCAATGGCCTTGATTATCCGAGTATTAAATCGGTGTTTACAACTCCTGCGGCTGATAAAAAAGTGGTCGCCTCAGTGATTAGTAATATTATGTGTTAATAATAAAACTAACACTACTACGGTACAAGCTTCGTGAATTCGGAGCTTGTTTTTTTATTAGCTTTTACCCTGTAAATGATATATAATTAAAGTAAT
>CAIOGK010000064.1 GCA_903857815.1 Candidatus Falkowiibacteriota bacterium | reverse complement strand
GCGAACTCAAGCTTCAGAAAACTATGTTTAGTATATATTTTGAGCGGGACTAGTGTCAAGCCCTCTTCCTTTTTTTTACCTAACAGTCGATTAATTTCCTTATGATTAAGCATTAATTTTCGTTCTCTTGCTTTATCATAATCAGGCATCACCCCAGCATATTTATATAATGGTATTTGGCAACCGATAAGAAACAGTTCGGTTTTTCCATCAGCGGTTCTTAAACTAATATAACTACCCTTAAGTCCAGCTTGTCCCGCTCTTACCGATTTAACCTCATGACCAAACAAAACAAGGCCAGCCTCGTATTTCTCGAGCAGCTCATAATCAAAACTAGCTTTTTTGTTTATCGCCAGAGTCGGCATAATTCCAGTCTTTTAATTTAGCTAAAACTTTTTCATTAGTTAAAATGTTACTTAAATATGTGGTATAACCTTTTTCCTCAAGCATTTTTAAAACTTCTTGATTGCCAGCATATTGTACTTTAAGCTCATCAATCTTCTCGTTAATTTCTTTTTCAGTTGGTTGAATTTTTTCAATAACTGCAATCTCTCTAATAATTAAAGCGGCTTTAACGCGTTTAACGGCATTAGGCATTAATTCCAACATTAATTCTTCTTTTGTTTTTTTAAGGTGTGATAAATAGTCAGCAAATTTTCCTCCTTGTTTTACAACTGATTGCTCAAGCTCCATCATTAAACTTTTAGATTCACTTTCAATAATAACATCGGGAAAATCACCAAACTTTGTTTTATCACTTATCTTAGAAATTAATTCTGATTCATTCTTTAAATCAATGTTATGTGATTTTTCATGTAGTAAACTCTCTTCTAAATTTTTCCTTAACTCGTCCATATCTTTCAAGCGAAAGAAAGAAGCAAATTCATCATTCAATTCCGGCAAGACTCTTTCGTAGACCTCTTTAACAACAGCAGTAAATTCAACCATTTTGCCAGCTAAATTTTTCTGATGATGATCATCGGGATATGGCAAAGAAAATTTTCTTTCTTCACCCTTTTTCATTCCTAAAATATTTTTATCAAAACCGGGAACGAAATAATTTTTCCCCATAAGAATTGCGAGGTCGTGATGATGGCCATCTTCTAGGGGAACTTTATCTAAAAACATGTGAACAGTCGCAATAACTTTATCGCTATCTTGAACTTCACGTTCTACAATTTTTTCCGCTGCTCTCATTTCTCTCAAATCATTCAAAGCTCTATCTAATTCCTTAGTTTCAATTTTTGCGATTTCCGGTTTTAAATTAAGATTTTTATATTCTCCTAGGGCGATGCTTGGTAATAAAGAAACAACAACTTTGTATTCTAAGGGGTTACCAGGGGCAAGTTTGGTGATACTAACATTTGGTTGGCCAATTGGTTGACGACCCATAGCTTCCTTATCAACAATTTCATCAACTGTTTTCATAATCGCAATATGAGCCGCTTCTTCTAAAATAGTCATCTCGCCAATCTTTTGTTTTAAAACATCAAAAGGCACTTTTCCTGGACGGAAACCCTCTATTTTAACCTTTTCAGAAACTTTTTGCGCTCCTTTTTCAATATAAGGCGTAAACTCCTCTACACTTAATTCAACACTTAATTCAATTTGTGATTTTTCTAAATCCTTTTTAGTTACTTGCATATTTTATCTAATATTTAATAAGCGGACTTATTGGCCGCTTGGAATTGCTTTATCAGCTTAATTATTATAACAAAAATCTTAAAAAAATCAACACAATAAAATTAGCCAAAAACAACTAAAAAGCACAACTTATGCATTGACAAATAAAAGAAAAAATCATAATATTAAGGGATTTTTAGAACTTTAACAATAAAATTAAAAATGCAAGAAATGAAGAGGTGGTATTAAAACAAAAAAAATTAACAAAAAAACTATCTTGCGGTAATTGCGGTAATTTACGAATTAAATTAAAAAGATTAAACTATATTCATAACTAACAGCCGGCTGGACCGGTAGGAGGAAAAATGATCTTTAAAAATAAGAAGCTCATCACCGGCTTTAAGGTGATAATGATTGCCTTCCTGGGATTTATTATTCCCATTATGGCTGGCTGTGGCTGGCTAACATCAGTAATATCTGGAACCTTTTGGTTTTATATCAGTTTCGGTTATTTTATTGATGAGTATGTAGATATTTATTGGTCAGAAAAATTCTGCGCTAGATCTTTAGATGTATCGGGCGGAGTTATTATCATATCAATAATATCTATAATACTAACAACGCTAAACGTCTATGAAAATAGAATGATTACTGTTTTATCTTGGCAACTACTAACTATGGGTATAGCCATTTGGTTACTCTCTCTGTTAGGAGCGGCTGGAATATACATCAGCTTAGGAGAAGCTTACTTAAAAACTTTAGACGACGCAATGTCATGATGAACTGGAAAAAAATTTTTCTTTCGCTGTTCTCCCATTTAGCGGTTTGCATTGTTCTAATAGCAGTCACTGCCGCAATAACTCTAGTATGGCCAGGGGCATTACCCTATGTATCTGCTTGGGCTATTTGTGCCTGTCTATCTGTTATGTCGATTTGGGATGCAAATAGTTTTGGATTCAAAATAAGAATATGCTACAGCTATTTAGCGGTGATGGCCTTATCAGTCATCATATTCCTATTCGGTCTGCTGGACTGGGCACTCCATTGGGACATATTAATTGCGCATTGGCGGTATATAGCCGTCTTTGAAAGCTTACCTTTGGGAGCTTTATTCTTTTTCTTTCTGCTACTTTTATTAGCAGAGGAGGAAGAGCCTTCAATAGCCAGGGGCTGGCCGGAACGAAATCTGGCCACCTAACAAAGTGTTTTAAAAACAAAAAAGGCTTGGACAAAATCCAGGCCTTTTCTATTTCCAAAATTCTATTTAATTTAAAGCAATAATCCGACAATCAACAAGGCGACAATATTTAATACTTTAATCATTGGATTAATTGCTGGACCAGCAGTATCTTTATAGGGATCACCAACTGTATCGCCAGTAACCGCCGCTTTGTGAGCATCAGAACCTTTACCACCAAAATGACCAGACTCAATATACTTTTTAGCATTATCCCAAGCGCCACCACCAGAAGTCATAGAAATAGCAACAAACAAACCAGTTACAATTGAACCAACAAGCAATCCTCCCAAAGCTTCTAGCCCGTGAGCGCCAAAACCAAAACCAACCGCAATTGGAACTAGAACTGGAATCAAGGCAGGAACAATCATTTCTTTAATTGCTGCTTTAGTAACAATATCAACTGTGCGTCCGTAATCAGGCTTTTCGGTATTTAACATGATTCCTGGTTTTTCTTTAAATTGGGCTCTAACATCTTCAACAACTGATCCGGCAGTTTTTCCAACCGCTTTCATAGCCATCGCTCCAAATAAATATGGTAATAATCCACCAATAAATAAACCGATTAAAACGTATGGGTTATCAATTAAAAATTCAGCATTACCACCACCGTCTTTAATCTTTTGAGTAAAATCCGCAAATAAGACTAAAGCGGCTAAAGCAGCTGAACCAATTGCATAACCTTTAGTAACTGCTTTAGTAGTGTTTCCAACGGCATCTAAGGGGTCGGTAATATTTCTAATATCATCACCAAGCTCAGCCATTTCGGCAATTCCGCCAGCATTATCAGTAATCGGTCCGTAAGCATCAATGGTTACAATAATACCCGCCATTGATAACATCGACATAGCAGCAATCGCAATTCCATATAAACCCGCTAAGGAATAAGCACCCAAAATAGCCAAACAAATAACAATGATTGGAGCAGCGGTTGATTTCATGGAAACCGCTAAACCAGCAATAACATTTGTTCCGTGACCAGTATTAGAAGCTTCGGCAATTGATTTAACCGGAGAAAAAGCAGTTGAAGTATAATATTCAGTAATAACTACCAATAAACCCGTAACTGCTAAACCGATTAAACTAGAAAAGAAAATATTTAAGAAATTTTCCGTAATAAACATTTTAGTTACAAAGTAAAAGGCGATGGCCGATAAAACACCGGAAGCAATTAATCCTTTATATAAAGCGCCCATTATATTTTGTTTTTTCCCTAAACGAATAAAGAAAATTCCAATAATAGAAGCGATAATGGAAACTGCTCCTAAAACAAGGGGAAATAAAATAATATTACTATCACCCTTAAAAGTTAAATGCCCTAAAACCATGGTTGCGATAGAAGTAACAGCATAAGTTTCAAATAAATCAGCGGCCATCCCTGCACAATCACCAACATTATCACCGACATTATCAGCAATAACTGCTGGGTTACGTGGGTCATCTTCTGGAATACTAGCTTCTACTTTACCAACTAAATCAGCACCAACATCCGCCGCTTTAGTATAAATACCGCCGCCAAGTCGAGCAAATATAGAAATAAGAGAACTTCCAAAAGCAAAACCAATTAAGGCATTTAAATCTTTAGTTAAAAAATAAAAACCAGCAGTCCCTAAAAGGGCCAAACCAACAACTAACATCCCGGTTACGCTTCCGCCGCGAACAGCAACGGTTAATGCTTTTTGTAAACCGCCACGAGCCGCTTCAGTTGTTCTCACGTTAGCACGCACACTTACAAACATTCCAATATACCCCGTTAAAGCGGATAAAACTGCGCCACTTAAAAAAGCGATGGCCGTCATCCAACCTAAAGCAGGAACAAAACCAATAACTAAAAATAAAGCAGCCGCAACCATCGCCACTGATTTATATTGACGATTTAAAAATGCCTTGGCTCCAGCTTGAATGGCGGTCGCAATTTCTTTCATCTTATCATTACCAGCCGGTAAACGAAGGATGGAAGCAATTACAATAGCGCCATAGATAATTGCTATCAGCGCCCCTCCAAGAATAAATAATGTTGTCATCATAATTTTATTATACTAAATTTATTTTTTATTTTTCTGCAGCGGTATCATCAACATTAGCAGCCAGTTCATTTTCAAATTCTTCGGCCGCTACTTCCTCAATAGCAGCGCCATCTTCATCGCTACTAATTACTTTTTTTTCACCTTCTTCGGTCGACTCAATAATATCTATTTTCCAGCCGCTAAGTCTGGCTGCTAAACGAACATTCTGACCATTTTTACCAATCGCTAATGATAGTTTATCTGAACTAACTTTAACAATCGCTTTATGTTCTTCATTATTAAGTTCAATACTAGAGACTTTAGCGGGAGCAAGCGCATTAGCAATAAATTTTGCCTGATCATCACTATATTCAATAATATCAATTTTTTCTCCACCAAGCTCACTAATAATCGTTTGGATTCTTGAGCCTCGTTGACCAACACAAGAACCGACTGGATCAACATTCTCTGACTCGGTATAAATAGCTACTTTTGATCTTGAGCCAGCTTCACGAGCAACACTTTTAATTTCTACGGTTCCATTAGCAATTTCCGGAATTTCTAAATAAAAAATCTTTTTTAAAATTTCTTCACTGCGACGAGAAAGAATAATTTCTGGACCTTTATGTCCTTCGCGCACCTCTTTAATAAATACTTTAACTCTATCACCAATATTATAACTTTCATTATAGATTTGCTCTTCAGCTGGCAATAAGCCAATCGCTTTTCCAAGATCAACAAATACAAAGCGTCCTTCACGACGTTGTATAACTCCAGAAACGACTTCTCTTTCTTTACTTTTAAATTCACCAAAAATCATGTCTCTTTCCATCTCTCGTAATTTCTGAATAATAACCTGTTTCGCTGTTTGGGCAGCCATACGACCATAACTTTCAGGAATTGGTAAATCGGTTACCACCTCATCCCCAATCTGAGCATCATGCTTAAGAATCCCCGCCTCTTTAATCTGAATATCGGTTTTAGGATTAAATTTTTTCTTGCCATCTTCCTCGGATTCATCTTGAAGAACAAACTCGGGACGAAATTCTTGACGAAATTCCTCTTTTCTTAACTCTTTAGGATTTGGGTTATAAAGATTCTTCAACATTTCCGCTTCTTCTTCGGCCGGTAGATTATCAACCACGGTTTTTACATCAAAAATCTCCGATGTCCCGGTAACGGAATCGAATTTTACTCTAATGTTTTGATTTCTCTCACCGTAATCTTTACGATAAGCGGCGGCTAAAGCTAATTCAATGGCGGAAATAACAGATTTAAAATCTAAATTTTTTTCGTCACAAAGCTGCTTAATAGCATTACTTATGTCCGACATAATATTATTATTTAAGTATTTTAAGACAAAAAGCTAATTGCGGTAGACAACTAGCTTTCATTCATATAATAACATAATTGAGATTTTTGTCAAAATCAGACAAAATAAGGTATTTACATTCCGTAGGTTGGATAAGTAGTAACATCAGCTGCATTTTTAACTGCTCGATTAGACATAACTATAATATAACGAGTAATCATCCAGGATGCTAAAATAATAAATAATCCAATAACCGCATTTCTTAAAAGTTTTACCGCCTCGGTTGTTTTATCTTGATTTCCGCCAGCAGTCATATATTTAAAGCCAGCAAAAATAACTAATACTAAAAATATAACCGCTAAGAAAGTAAGAGTAATTAATATAAAATTAATTGCCAAACCTCTAACATCACCTTCAGCCCTACTACCGCCAAAAACTCTTCCAACCTCATTAAGACCAACTTGCCCCTCCCTTAAAGTCTCGTCGGCTTGAGCGGGTAAAATAGACAATGTAGCAAAAGAAAAAATCGCTACGAATAGAAAAATAAATGAAAAAATTTGCTTTTTAGTTATTTCCATAATAATGTTATAATTAAGTTGGATATTTACATTATATATAAGAAAGAATCAAAATACAAGAAAATGAGTCTTGCTAAAAAAATCGCTCACAATACGCTAATACAGATAATTGGTAAAATTATTTCTACGGTTCTAGGACTTTTTTCCTTGGCCCTTATTACTCGTTATTTAGGGAGAGAGGGTTTTGGTGAGTATACAACCATTATAACTTTTCTAACCATTTTTGCGGTCATGGCTGATTTTGGCCTCACCTTGGTTACTGTTCAAATGATAAGCGGCGTAAAAGATGCTATTAAAGAAAATAAAATTTTAAATAATTTATTTAGTTTTCGTTTAGTTTCTATTATTGGATTATTAGCTCTCGCGCCAATCGTTTTAATTTTCATGCCCTATAGCAATATAGTTAAAGGGGGCGTGATGATAACTATAATATATTTTATTTTCCCCGCTTTAAGCCAAGTCGTGATTGGCCTGCTTCAAAAAAAACTTAGCATGGATAGGGCTGCTTTAGCGGAGGTGCTAAGTCGTATAGTTTTAATAATTGCGATTTTAAGTGTTTGGCGCTATGATTTTGGTTTAAAAGGAATTCTAGTAGCAACAATTTTATCCGGGGCATCCAGTTTTATTTTTCATTATATTTTTGCCATAAAATTTACCACCATTAAACTTGAATGGGATTCATTGTTATGGCGAGAAATTTTTAATCGTTCCTGGCCATTAGCTATAACCATTATTTTAAATTTGATATATTTAAGGACTGATATTATTTTTTTATCATTATTTAAAAGCGCCGGGGAGGTTGGTTTATATGGCGCAGCTTATAAGGTGGTAGACGTTTTAACAACTTT
This sequence comes from Candidatus Falkowiibacteriota bacterium, assembly GCA_903857815.1. Classification (GTDB taxonomy): domain Bacteria; phylum Patescibacteriota; class Patescibacteriia; order Patescibacteriales; family UBA12465; genus UBA12465. Next base: position 4,278 of record CAIOGK010000064.1, on the reverse strand, counting down.
ACCATTTATGTTTGCTGGCTTGATTCTTCCAATTTTAACCGCCGCTTGGTTAGAAAATAAAATTAGCTATTTCAAGCATGTTCTCCAAAAGTCTTTTGATATCATGGCAATAATTGCTATCCCCCTAATTATTGGCGGACAGTTTTTAGCAGAACCAGTAATGGCAGTGGTTGCCGGTCAAGAATTTAATAAATCAGGTATTATTCTCCAACTTTTAATCATTGCCGTTGCGGCTATCTTTTTAGGAACAATGTTTTCTCATGCAGTTATTGCCCTAGATAAACAGAAAAAATTAATTGGTTTTTATGCCTTTACTAGTATTAGTTCTCTAGCAGCATATTTTATTTTAATTCCAAGATTTTCTTATTTTGGGGCGGCCGCAGTTACAATTTATAGTGAATTATTAATTGCCATTTTCTCTGCTTACTGTGTTTTTAAATATAGTCACTTTCGTCCTAATTTCAAAGTAATCTTAAAATCTATATTAGCCGGGTCTTTAATGGGTTTATTTCTTTATTTATATCCCAAAAACTTACAACTAGGCGTGCTGGGATTAATCACAACCATTTGTTTAGCTGCTAGTATTTATTTTGTAATCTTGTTTTTAATCGGAGGCATAAAACTAGAAGATTTAAAAACCATTTCTAAAAAATCAAGTGGCGGGCAACCTTATAATTCAAGTAATTTATAAATATCAATATGGATAATAATTTTCCAGAAATAATTTTTGAAGATGCTGACTGTTTGGTAATTAATAAACCGGCTGGTTTAGCGGTTCATGGGGGCGGAAATATTGTTGGTAAAACTTTGGCTGATTTACTAATAGAGCGTTATCCTAATATTGCACAGGTTGGTGATGACCCAACTAGACCAGGAATAGTCCATCGTTTAGATAAGGACGTGAGTGGTCTAATGGTAATTGCAAAAAATAACCAAAGTTTTGAAAACTTAAAAGAACAATTTAAAACACGAGAAATCAATAAACAATATTTAGCGCTTGTCTACGGAAAGATTGAAAATGATGACGGTGAAATTTGCTTCCCCATTAAACGTGCTAAAGATGGCTATCGAATGGCTGCCATGCCATTAAATGCTACCGATTTACTGGTTCGTCGCACCCCAAAATCAAGAGATAAGGGTAATATAGCTGGCGTATTCCAAGCGAAGGAGGCGATTACCAGCTTTAAAGTCATTAAAAGATTTATTAATTATACTTATCTAGAAGTTAAAATTAAAACCGGTCGCACCCATCAAATTAGAGTTCACTTTTTTGCCTATGGACATCCTTTAGTAGGCGATACTTTATATTTTACTAAAAAAACCAAAAGTAAAAATGATAAAATTAACCTTGGCCGAGTCTTTCTTATGGCTAGTCGCTTATCATTTTCTAGTCTAGCAGGAGAAAAGCAAGACTTTACCATTAAATTAGATACCAACCTAGAAGCATTCTTGCCGAAATTTTAATAAATACAAAATATCTCTAAGTCTTTGACTCCCGTATTGTTTTTTAGTATAATAGCATTTATAAGAACTAAATTAATAAGTAATAATAATTTTAATAAACCTTATGAAAAAACACCTCAAGCGCTTAGCGCAATCAAAAACTATGACCAAGGTTGTTTTACCTATCGTCTTGGTTGTAATATTAGCTATCATCGGCTATATGTCTTTTAAAAAACCAGCCGCTGATCAACCTGTAAAAGGAAAGAGTCTAAATAGCGAAAACGCGAAAGTAGCAGCCGAAACCTTCATCAATGGTTATTTAATGTCTGGCGGCGGGACAGCAACCGTTAAAGAAATTACTGAAGTGTACGGAATGTATAAATTAAAAGTTGATATCGTAAGCGATGTCGTTGATTCATATATGACTAAAGATGGGAAATTATTTTTCCCTCAAGCTTTTGATGTAGATGAAATGAAAAACACTCCAGCTGGCGGTACTAACGCTGCTGCGACTCCAACTGCTCCAGTCGATTTGCCAAAAACAGATAAGCCAGTTGTTGAATTATTTGTTATGAGCGAATGCCCATACGGAACACAAATCGAAAAAGGTATTTTACCGGCGATTGAAGCTCTTGGTAAAAAAATCGATTTTTCTTTAAAATTTGTTGACTACGCTATGCATGGTGAGGCTGAATTAAAAGAACAAATGGTTCAATATTGTATTAATAAAGATCAGGGTGATAAATTTAACAGCTACTTAAAATGTTATTTAACTGCTGGTAAAAGTGCTGACTGCTTACAGTCCGCTGGAATTAATACATCCAAACTTGATTCTTGTGTAACTGCTACTGATTCAAAGTATAAAATTACAGAGAATTTCAAAAATAAAGTTGGATATAAAGGAACTTTCCCGGGATTTGATATTCATAAAGATGATAATACTAAGTATGGTGTAGCTGGTTCCCCAACCTTAGTAATTAATGGCAAGACTGCTGAAAGTGGACGTGATTCCGCTAGTTTATTAGCCGCTATCTGTGCCGCTTTCAACAACCAACCAAGTGAATGCCAAGCTAGCCTTTCTAGCGAAACCCCTGCTCCTGGATTTGGAACAGGAACAACCGCTGGCGGTGCAGCTGCAAGTTGTAACTAGTAAACAATTTACGATAACAAAAAAGACTCGATTAACTTCGAGTCTTTTTTTATTGTTTTTAAATATTTCTAAACATGACCACGATATTTTTCTGCTATAATAATTTTATTAATCGCTAAGGCATAAGCGGCTTGTCGTAAAGTTCTTTTTCCTAATTCAACATAATATTTATCATAAACTCGCAACCAATTAGTTTTCATTTTTTTATCTAATAAGTTGCGAAGATATTCATCATCCAAAATCTGACCAGTTCTATTTTGTGCCCATTCGAAATAACTAGTTATCACTCCTCCGGAATTTGCTAAAATATCGGGTACAACAATTTTTCCTAAATCAGCTAGTATTTTATCGGCTTCAAAAGTTATGGGACCATTCGCTAATTCAACTATACACTTCGCCTTTATTTTATTAGCATTATCTGCGGTAATCTGATTTTCTAAAGCAGCTAAAACTAAAATATCAACTTCTATTTCTAATAAATCGCTATTAGAAATGACTGTTCCATTTTTGTAATCTCCAACCAATCCGGAATTACTTTTTAATTCAGTAATTATTTTTATGTCTAACCCATTAGCATTATATGTTCCGCCCTTACTATCAGAAACGGCAATTACCCTAAAGCCGTCTTCAACAAGTTTGTCGGCAATGAAAGAGCCAGCATTACCAAATCCCTGAATAGCAACTGTTAAATTAGATTTACCAGCTAAAAATTTAGAGGCCATTTCTTTAATAACTACATAACCTCCTTGAGCAGTAGCGTCACCACGCATTGCAATCCCCCCAAGTTCTACGGGCTTCCCGGTAATCATTCCTGGTTCGTGATGGCCAACTTTTTTTTCAAATTCATCTAACATCCAAGACATTATTTTACCATTCGTATAAACATCGGGAGCGGGAATATCTTTATCTTGTCCTAAATAGTCTGTAAAAGCATCAACATATTCACGACTGATTTTTTCTAGCTCTTTATCATTAAAGTCTTTAGGATTAAATTTAATTCCTCCCTTAGCGCCTCCGTAAGGAATATCGGCCAAGGAGTTTTTTAAAGTCATCCAAAAAGCTAACGACTTAACTTCATCTTCACTAACATCGGGATGAAATCTAATCCCTCCTTTTCCGGGACCAAGAGCTCGATTATACAAAATTCTCCAAGCGGGATATTTTATACCATTTAATTCTACTTCAGCGTATTTAGTTTGTACTGGCTCTAAAAGCACGCGCATATCAGAATCACTAATTCCTTCTAAACTTTGAATTTCTTTAAGCCTATTTAAATTATCACTAAATATACTCATATATTTATTATGCGTTATTTAATCAACATTTCAATTTCACTTTTTAAGGTTTCCTTATTGCGCATTCCAATAAATTCTCCAATAACTTTACCATCCTTAAAAAGTTTCATATTAGGAATACTTTGAATTTGATATTCCATGGCTAAATCTTGATTACTACCATCTTCAGTATTTACTTTAGCAACCTTAACTTTACCAGCCATATCAACTGCTAATTCATCAAGGATCGGGGCCATCATTTGGCAAGGCATACACCATGGTGCCCAAAAATCAACCAATACTACTTGGTCACTACTTAAAACTTCTGCTTTAAAATTATCTTTATTTAATTCTATTGCTTTTGACATACATTTCTTTTTATTTATTAATTAATTCTTTAAATATTTTTTC
>CAIOGK010000063.1 GCA_903857815.1 Candidatus Falkowiibacteriota bacterium | reverse complement strand
GTAATTTTTCTTTCTGCTGCATTAAAAAATAAGTCGCCGTTGCAATATTAGAAGCAAAAAACAACCCAATTAACCCCCAAAGAATTCTTTTGTTCATATTAAATAATTAAAATTTCAAAACTTTTTTAAAATCTGCATCTTTAAATTTTCCAATTGCCGCAAAATTCAAGCCCTTGTCAATAAAGATTTTTTTAGCAGTTTTTTGCAAATCTAAAGGAGTAATCGCTTTAATCTTTTTCATAAACTCGGCTGGGGTCATAATTTTATCACGTAAAATTGCCTGACGAGCATACCAGTTTGCCAAATTATCAGTCGATTCCATTTGTAATAGCAAACGACCTTGCAACAAATCTTTGGCCCGATTCAATTCTTCTTTAGAAATTAATTCAGTTTTTAAACGAGCGTACTCAGCTAATATTATTTCAACCGCTTTTTTAGTTTTTTCCGTAGGAACGCCAGCTTGAGTCGTTAAATAACCAGAATCCGAATAAAATTCCGCATCAGTTTTAACGTAATAAGCTAAACCATTACGCTCTCTTAGATTAATAAACAAACGAGAACTCATTGCCCCGCCTAAAATAATCGATAATATTTTTACATTAAATTCTTCCGGATGATTAAGGGGAAACGTTCTAACGGCCAAAGAAAGATTAGCCTGATCAATATCTTTAAATAGTGTTTTAATCTGTGGAGCAACTTGATGAGCAGTAAATTTTACATGTTTCCTCCATTTATTATTCTTTAACTCTTTTAATATTACAGTCGCTTTTTTAATATCTTTATCTTTAATCCCCCCAGCCATAATCAAGCAAGCACTATTAGCCCCGTACTGTGCCTCTAGGTATGAAATAAAATCCTGACGAGTAAAATTTTGAATGTTTTCTTTAGTCCCAACCGTTTCCCAGCCCGATGGAGTATCACCGTACAAACAAGTCTCAAGCACATCATCAATATGCATCATGGGATTTTCCTGATACATATTTAACTCTTCAATTATAACCCCTTTTTCGCGTTGTATTTCCTCAGCCGCCATTTTAGAATTAAGAATCATATCTCCCAAAATTTCTAAAGCTTGTCCCAACTTATTTTCCGCCGCTTTAATCCAATACCCGGTATATTCTTTTGAAGTAAAAGCATTAAACTCACAGCCAAGAGAGTCGAGCTCGCTAGCTAAAGCTAACGTATTGGGGTATTTAGCCGTCCCTTTAAAGAATAGATGTTCCAAAAAATGTGAGATACCATTATTGGCTCTATTTTCATATCTGGAGCCGGTCTTAAAAATTAATAAAGCAGTCGCAGTCTTTGCTCCAGGAGTGTTAATTGTAATAATTGGAGCCTTATTTGACAAAATTACTTTTTTATATTTATTCATATTATTCAAGCTATTATTTATAAATCGTATTTTAAATTTAGCACACATCTGATATAATTTAAAGGCGATGAATAAGTTTAATCTTAACTAAAAATTAGTAATATGAGCTACAAAATTAACGATAGAAATACAATTTTGAACCATGGCCGCTTATACAAAATATCCAAAGTAAAAGATTTACCAGACGAAGAAAAGCCTCGCGAAAAAATGCTAGAAAATGGCCCAGGGGCCTTGAGCGCTGCCGAATTATTAGCTGTTGTTCTTGGAGTAGGAACAAAAAAAGAGGAAGTATTCTCCATGTCTTCAAGATTGTTACGAGAATATGGCGAAAAAGGCATCGCTTATCAAAAAAGTCCTCAGGTAATCGAAAAAGACTTAGGCATTCCTTTAATTAAAGCTTGTCAGATAGTTGCCTGTTTCGAATTGGGAAGAAGATTTTATCAAAAAAAACCAGGTGGCTCAATTACTATTCGAACCGCTAAGCAGGCCTTTGAATATCTAAAAGATATGGGTAATTTAAATAAAGAACAATTTCGTGGTCTCTATTTAAATACTCACTATCAGTTAATCCATGACGAAGTAATCTCGATTGGAACTCTTGATGCCGCGATTGTCCAACCACGAGAAGTTTTTCGTCCAGCCTTAGAATATTCAGCCGCTGCTCTGGTTATCGCCCATAATCACCCATCTGGAGTTTTAAAAGCAACTAAGGCAGACGTTGAAATAACCGATAAATTAATTGAGGCAGGGAAAATATTAGATATTGAAGTTTTAGATCATTTAATAATCGGAAAAAATAAATTTGCAAGTATTATTTAAATTTTTTAACATGCCTAAGAAATACCAAATAAAAAATCCCATTTGGTTAGTAAAAGATGCAAAAAGTACAAAATTTCATATTGCGGCTGATGATTATTTTGGAACTATTGCAACAATAATCAGTTTAATGAAACAAAAAATTACAAAAAATCCAATGGAATGCCCACCGGATTTCAAAAATCATCTTAAAAGTTTAGAAAAAGATTTAATCTGGTTACAAAAAAATTATCAAATTAAACCTAGAATTAAGAAAAAGAATACAATTCCAAAAGGTAAGGAAAATAGCCAATGATCTAGCATCAATAATATAAACATTGAAGCGATAATTGCTAGCGAAAAACTTTCTCGTCGTTTATTTCTAACGAGAAAGAAAAGGAATAAGACTACTGATAAAAAAGCAAAAATTCCACTTTCAGCAAAAATTAATAAAAAAGCATTGTGCACCGGTTGGTGCTTTTTAAGTGGTTGGTTTAATTCTAAATATTTAACATAGTTTCCCGTCCCAACTCCAAACAAAGGAGCGGTTTTTATAATTTCACTCGACTTTATCAAATATTCTTGTCTCTCGGAGATAGAAACTTTTTCTAATTTATTTTCTGCTTTCATGCGAGTTAATACCAAATCTTGGTAAGGGAACGCTGAAAGAAATAAAAGCAAAATAGAAAAAAAGGATAAAGCAAAGAACCTAACTGCGACCCAACGATCTTCTCGCTTAACAAGTGTAATCGCTAATACAATCATGCCAACAATGTAGGCTATCCAGGCCGCTCGAGAAAAAGTAAAAAATAAAGCAACCAAGGCAAAAAAATAACTAAAAAATAATAAAATTAAACCCCATATTTGAATTTGGGAATTAATAATTTTTTTTCTAGCTAATAAAAAGGCAGACAGCAATAAGGAAAAAACTAAAACTCCACCAAGAATATTAGGATGGTCCATACCACCATAAGCTCGAAGCCATCTACCGGATAAGGTTTCAATAACTGAAGAACCGGCATCTTGCGAGCCGTGATGAGCTAAGCCTAAATATTTAAAAGCAAAAGAACTCTGACTTAAAAATTGATAAATACCTAAAATAGAATGTAAAAAAATACTAAAAATAAAAACATAAATAATTTTTATTCTATTTAAACAACTTTCTTCGTAAGCTTCCCTGCTAATTCCTTCACGAACCAAATAAAACAAGCCTAGTCCACCAAGAAATACTAAATAATGATACAGGGCTAGTAATTTATCGGGAGCAAAGAAAAAAGAAATAAGCACAAACAATTCTAACGTTCCTAGAAAATACCAAATCAAGGGAGATTTGCGATTTGCCTCTTTCACGCCTAATTTGTATATAAAAAAGGAAATTAATGCGAGTAATAATACTAGCTGACTAACATACAAACTTATCTCATTAAAATTATTTTCTGCAGCTCGCAAAATTAGCTTGGTTTGCCAAGGAATTAAAAAAACAAAGATTAATAAGAATATCTCAGTTAATTTTTTGAAGAATTGCATTAAAATTATAATTAAATTTTTCAGTAAAATAACGACGTTTATCATTAAGATGAAATTTCAACACACTATCTGAAACATAAACGCCTTCGGAATTATTAATGGCCTGCCTCAAATTAAGTGGCATAATTTTTAATTGAAAATTTTTAGCCAATATCTCTAGCCAATCAATCATTAGCCAATGTCGAGAATAATCAGTTACAACATTACCAGATAAAACATGATTAACGATTAAAAACCGCGAATAAATATTATTTTGATTATAAATCGGCATCAAGCCACGTAAATAATAATACAAATAAATTGTCTGGTCGAATGAAGCTAAGTCAAAAATATTTAAATGGTCTTCGGAAACATAAAAGCTTAAACAGATTCTATCCTTTTTCTTTTGAGCAGTAGGGCGACGATTCAAAAGCTTTGCTAAACCAGTACAAAACAAGCGACTTAACCAAATACGACGGCTAGCCGTAATAATAAAAAAATCTATATCTCCTTCCTCCTTTAAATTATGGTCACCAATAAAATTAGCAACCGCAACGACCTTAACAAAAGGCATAAGTGAAAAAAGATAACTAAACTTTTTCGCAATCTTTATTTTAGTGCAAGAGTAATTATATCTCTTTTGACGAATCGTAACAATTTCTTCACGACCAACTAAAAAATAGAAGCCATTTTTTTCATTTATTAAATTAGAACTAGCAACCAGTTGTTCAAGAATAAAATAAATTTTTTCTAAGGCTATATTTTTCTCAAGATAATTCCAAATTTCAAAAGCGGTAAGCGGATATTCAAATAAATCAAAAAAAACTATCGGGCCTAAAATAGCCTTAACTAAATCAATATCGTAATTTATCTGATCATTAAGCATTTTTAGGGCGCTCAATTGTTAAAACTTCTATTTTTTCTTCTTGCCCAGTAATCTTCATAACATCCTTATCAATCTTTTTAAATTCAGCTGACGCGTGATTATAATGATTGACGGTAGTTGATAAACTTAAGCCTAATTTTTTTAAAAATTCATCATAAGCGCCCATATGTTTACCGAGTTTTTCAATATTAATTTTTATTTCCTTAGCTTTCTCCTCTATTTGCATAGCCTTTAAGCCCTGCAAAACCGTTTGTAAATAGGCTAAAAAAGAAGTCGGTGAAACAATAATTACTTTTTTATCGCGAAAGGCATATTCAATTAAATCTCTAGTATTTACTTTAACGGCACCAACTTTATTAACCAATAAATCATAATAAATAGCCTCTGAGGGAATAAACATGAATGCAAACTCTAAAGTTCCTTTTTCTGGTAAAACATATTTTGAAGTTTCATCAATTCGATTTTTTAAATCCTGTTTAAAATTTTGTTCCATCTTTTCGCGCATTTCTTTATCAGTTGCGTTTAGAATTCTTTCGTAATTTTCTAAAGAAAATTTAGCGTCAATCGGAATAACTTTATCCTTAACAAATACTACCGCATCAACAATTAAATCTTTACCGGTTTTTTCGTCCTTTCCCATCTTATACTGCATCTCGTAAGAACCGGGAGGCAAAACATTCTTTAAAGTTTCCTCTAAAAAATACTCCCCCAAAACACCTCGTTGTTTAGGATTTTTTAAAATATCTTGTAAATTCTGAAGTTGAGCCGAAAAATTTACAACCTGTTTATTGGTTTCATCTAATTTAGCTAATTTTTCAGTTACATCAGCAATTAATTTTGCAGATTGATTAGTAATATTTTGTACTATTTTAGTTGTTTGCCCGTATTGTTCTTGATTGGAGCGATGAGTTTCTGATAACTTTCTATCAAGCTCCTGGCGCAATTCTCCATTCTGCGAAGACAGTTGTGATAACTTTTCTGATTGCTGAATTAAACGTTCAGCTAAAGAATCCAATTTCCCGTTATCATTACCGCCATTCTTTTTTAACAATAAAAAAATAACGGCCGCCAGTCCGCCCGCTAAAATAATAAATAATTATATAATAAATGAGGTTTCCATATATTTGAAATATAAGAAAAGATTGTCTATTTTTGATTTTGACTCTTGAGTAAATCCCTAATTTCAGAAAGTAATTCTTGGTCTTTACTTAAAGGCTTTGGTTGTTCTTCCTTTTTTGCCTCCTCTTCTTCCTTAACTAAACGACGTTTAATTTTTCCAATTAATTTAACCATGAAAAATATGGCTAAGGCAATAATTAAAAAGTCAAAAATATTTTGTACAAAATTTCCGATATTAAGAGTAATCGCTGGTGTAGCCACTATTCCATCAACCCCGATAACTGCTTTCTTTAAAATCATTTTCCAGCCGGTAAAATTTAAACCACCAGCCAAGAAACCAATAACTGGCATCACAACGTCGGCAACTAAAGAGGAAACTATTTTCCCAAAAGCGCCACCAATAATAACCGCTACCGCCAAATCAATAACATTTCCTTTAACTGCAAACTCTTTAAATTCTCGCAAATATTTTTTCATATTTTTTTGTGCTTAGAATTTATGTTATGAGATTAAACCCAGGTAACTCCTGCGACTTTATCGCTATCTTCTTTAAAGCGCATAATACGAACACCTTGAGTATCGCGGCCTAAAACACTAACCGATTTAAATGGCGTTCTAATAACTTGACCATTTTCAGAAATAATTACCAAATCTTTACCTTCCATACTATCAGCATTAACTAAAAAGGCATTAGTAATATTACCAGTTTTATCAGTAACTTTAGCGGTCTTAATTCCGCTCCCGCCACGACCCTGAATCTTATAAGCATTTAAATCAGTTCTCTTACCAAATCCGTGAGCCATGATAGTAAGTATTTGATAATTTCTTTTTCTTTCTTTATCAGTCTTAGCAATGCCCATGCCAATAATCCTATCGGATTTATGAAGTCTAATACCAATAACGCCAGCGGCCCCACGTCCCATATCTCTAACATCCGTCTCTTTAAATCTAATCGCCTGACCTTGGGCAGTAACTAATTGAATATGATCAGCCCCTGAGGTTGGCTTCACCCAAATCAATTTATCATCATCTTTTATTTTAATGGCAATTAAACCACTACGTCTAACATTTTTAAAAGCTTCAAGTTCAACCTTCTTTACTAACCCTTGCTCAGTCGCAAAAAATAAATATTTACTAAAAACTGCTTTATCTAAAGGTAAAATTGAAGAGACTTGTTCGCCACCAATAAGCTGTAAAAAATTAACAACCGGTGTTCCTTTAGCAATACGTGAAGCCTGAGGAATTTCATAAACTTTTAACTGAAAAGCGCGGCCTTTAGTCGTAAAGAATAAAATATCGTTATGAGTCTGACTAGTAAACATAAATTCAACCGTATCTTCTTCCTTGGTTGTTAAACCCATGACTCCTTTACCACCTCGAGCTTGAACCTTAAAAGTATCCGGTTCTAATCTCTTAATATAACCATCACGAGTCATCATTACAACTGTTTCTTCATTAGGGACTAAATCTTCCATGCTAAACTCACCAACCGCGTGAGGGACAACGGCCGTTTTACGTTCATCACCGTATTTTTCAGCCAATTCTTTAAGTTCGTCATTAACAATATTACGAATTTTAGCAACTGATTTCAAAATTGCTTCTAATTCTTTTATTAATTTAGTTTTTTCTTTTAATTCATTCTCTATTTTCAACTGTTCAAGATTAGCCAAATTCTGTAAACGCATTTCTAAAATTGCCGTTGCTTGTCTTTCTGATAATTTAAACTTTTTAATTAAACTTATCTTTGCGACTTCTTTATCTTTAGAAGCCTTGATAGTTTTAATAACTTCATCAATATTTTTTAGAGCAATCATTAAACCTTCTAAAATATGTGCTCGCTCTAAAGCTTTATTTAAATCAAATTGAGTGCGTCGTTTAACAACCTCCTCTCGATGTTTAATATATTCTTCTAAAATCATTTTCAAAGTTAAAACTTTAGGTTGAATACCATCAATTAAAGCTAACATGTTAAAATGAAAAGTTGTTTGGAGACTTGTATGTTTATACAAAGAATTTAAAATCTTTTTTGGATAAGCGTCCTTTTTCATTTCTATTACAATACGAACGCCATCCTTATCCGATTCATCGCGTAAAGCTCTGATTCCTTCAACTTTTTTATCTCTTACTAAATCCGCAATTTTCTCAACTAAGTCTGCTTTATTAACTTGGTATGGAATTTCAGAAACTATAATTTGAAAACCGCCACCTTTCATCTCTTCGATATCAGCTTTACCACGTAAAACAACGCCACCCTTACCAGTCGCATAAGCAGTTAGAATATCTTGTTTATTATAAATGATACCGCCAGTTGGAAAATCTGGACCTTTAACAAATTGCGCTAAATCTTCAATACTAGCATCTGGGTTGGCAATCAAATGTTCAATCGCCGCGGCTAGTTCTTTTAAGTTATGAGGAGGAATGTTTGTTGCCATACCAACCGCAATACCCATGGTTCCATTTAAAAGTAAGTTGGGTAATTTAGCCGGCACAACACGAGGTTCTTTATGACTACCATCAAAGTTTGGAACAAAAGCAACTGTATCTTTTTCAATATCAAACATCATTTCTTCAGAAATAGCTGAAAGCTTAGCCTCAGTATATCTCATCGCCGCCGCATTATCACCATCCATAGAACCAAAGTTTCCTTGACCACGAACAAGCGGATAACGCATTGAAAAATCTTGAGCCATTCTAACCATGGATTCGTAAACAGCAGAATCGCCATGAGGATGATACTTACCTAAAACTTCACCGACAACAGTCGCTGATTTTCTAAATTTACCGCTCGCCCTCAAACCAACGCTCCACATTGCATATAAAATACGACGATGAACTGGTTTTAAACCGTCTCTAACATCCGGCAGCGCACGTGAAACTATAACACTCATTGCATAGTCAAGATAAGATTTACTCATCTCATCAACAATCGGCTGCTCTTCTACTATTCCATATTCGGTTTTTCTTCGAACATTTGTAGTTTCAGATGTATCATCAATTGATTCTTCTGTATTTTCTATGGGTTCAAGATCTTTTTTAGGCATATAATAAAACTAATAAGCAATTTGTGTAATTCCTTCGCATCCCGAAGGTATTTGGCAAGACCTGGCCTCACCAATAGATGGCATACAATTTATATAAGATGGGCAATTACTATTTGAGGGAGTAGGTTTTATAACCGAAGGAGTTATTATAGTAGAAGAAGCTACTTCCGAAGATGAGGTCGCAAAAATTTTAGTAGAAGAAGAAATATCTTCTGCTTTTTGCATTACTCCTTCCAATAAAATATCAGCAGCAGAGACTAATTTACTTTTTTCTTCTATACTACCAAGTCTTTTTTCCATATCACTAAGTGAAGACCCAATTTCTTTTTTAAGTTCTTCCCATTCCACCGGATTATCACTGTTGGTACTTTCTAATTTATTCGCTTGCCAAACATTTTGAAAATTAAAAAGCCAAAAGATAAAAATTAAAACAGTTATCGTAACAACCAGAACTTGCATCACTACAATTTTTTTCCGGCGCTCACTTTCCATATTTTTTATTAATTACTCTTTAATGCCGTCTAAATTTACATCGTATAATATTTGTTCGGCAATTAAACGATATTTCAAAATTTCTTCTTCTTTAAACCAAAGTTGAATTTCTCTTTCGGCTTCCGCTGGCTGATCAGAACAATGAATTAAATTTCTAACTGCTCGTTCATCAAAATTTGCTAATTCAAAAGAATCGATTGTAAAATCACCACGAATAGTTCCACCGTCAGAAGATAATGGCTCGGTTGCTCCAACTAATTTTTTAACAATACCCACCGCTTGATTTCCTTCCCAAATCATTGGAACGACTGGACCGCAAGTCATAAATTTAACTAAAGCGCCAATAATATCGCGACCGTATTCTATGGCTTCTTTAGTAACTGGCATCCCAGCTGTTTTTCTATTTTCAACAGTCATGTTTCCTTTTTTCAAAAACCATTCTTCATCTTTATTATAATGAGCCCAGCATTGATCAGCCTCAGCCATAATTGCTTTTAAACCAATCAATTTTAAACCGGTTCTCTCAATTCTATTAATTATTTCTCCAGTTAAACCACGTTGAACTGCATCGGGCTTAAGGATTACTAAAGTTCTTTCTTTCTTGGGGTTAATCATATTTTTTCTTTAAATACTTAATATTACTAATTCCATATCTTCGCTCGGAAGATCTTTTTTAGAAATTTTTAATTTTTCTTCATAGGTAGGCTTCAATCCTAGTTCTTTAATAAATTTATCGATCGTATCAATATCCATATTTAAATCAGCAGTTTTATAATGCATGGGAATAACTATTCGGGGCTCAATTTGAGAAATAACTTCAACTGCCCCCTTGGCATCAAGTGTATATTTTCCACCAACCGGAACTAATAAAATATCAGTCCCGACTAATCTTTCTAGTTGAGCATTATCTAAAGGCCCTCCCAAATCTCCCAAGTGAACAATAGAAACATCATCAACCTCTAAACGATAAATTATATTACCACCTCGTTCTTTTCCTTTATCATTATCATGATAGGAATCAATCCCTTCTATTAAAATATCTTTAAAGTCATATTCACCGGCGCAATTAATCAAAAAAGGCTCACCTCGTAACGCGGTGGCATTATTATGATCGTCATGATCATGAGAAATAGTTACAATATCGGCCTCAAAATTAGGAACTTTCAAGCCGATATTTTTTCCAAATGGATCAGTAACAACTGTAACCCCATCAGGACCAATTTTATCCTGAATTTTAAAACAAGAATGCCCTTGCCAAGTAATAATCATATAGGTATTAAACAATAAAAACGGGCTATTTACCCTGAAATTATTATAACAAAGGATAAGCGCTTGGTCAACCTTTAATAAAATTAATATTTTAATAATATAGGCTAATTATTGTTAAATTTTTGTAAAAAAAGAAGTCCACCCGGTAAAAGATGGACTTCGAAATATTTTTGCCGGAAATCTCTATCGGCCCAAGGTAGTAATAACTACATCACTCGGGACAACGCTTATTTCACCAGCTTTGTTTTTGGCCTTGGCCATAAGTGCTTTAGAGCGACTATCGACCAAGAGAACCAAAATTGCTTCAGTGGGAAAGCCGTTGCTATCCTGATATTGTATTGGAACTATGTTCCAACCAACATACAGCTCTAGCCGCTGTGGAGAGCCGGGAGTAACAACTATTCCCCTTGCCTTACCATCACTAATGATGAACGGAGATGGCAATCTTGAAATGATTGTTTTTCGAACAATATCACCAGCATTCGCTTTCATTATGTCTTCTGGTAAAAATTCGAAAACAGTTTGGCCTTCAGTCACAATTTTATTGACCAGGGCCCATGCAAATCTACTGCCGGATTTAGTCGAATCATTTGCTGATAAAAATACTGGGAACACAATCGTCCCCGTTCTGAGCCTAGCTGTTTTAGCAGAAATTTGTCCTGGTTTTAACGCCAATCCTTTGAATGGGTCGGACGGAACAAAAATGCTCTGTCCTTTTAACTTATTTTGGGGTTGCACATTAACTTCGCCCCACCAATCAGAAGCATTGGAATAATTGTTAGCCGCCGGAATTGGCGAGGTTGATGTTTCGGAGGAAGAATTAGAGCTTCCATTTTTTGGCGGTTTATAACCAGAATCGGTAGAGGTTGTGGTTGGTTCAAAATTATTAAGAACCATTCGACCCTTGTTAACCATCCTGGTTAATCGAACCGGGCCCTTTTTTGTTAGGCCTTCATAATATACAACTTCAAACGAAGCGGTATTGTTTTCTACTAAGAGACTAAGCTCTTTAATGGATTGCGCGGGTAAGTTCACCCCGTTGATTACTACTAAATCTTTAGTAGAATTCTTAACCATAACATTGGTTTGAGCCCACGAGCTCATAGCAAACAAAGTTGCCAAAACAAAAATAACTGTTTTTTTCATGATACTGAATTTTATAACGGTTTAAAAAATATTATTAATGAACAATGGGTTTAGCCAAAATAAAACATTTTGACCCTCAACTATATCATAGTTATATAATTTTGTCAATACCTATGGAATATTAGAGAAAATATCAATTGTTCCTAAAATATCCGTGCGCAAAACTTTAATTTCCAATATATTAGCGATATCTAAAATTTCTAGTGCCGGATGTCCAAAACGATTATTTAAACCGACCGAAATAACCATTTTATCAGGACTAACTGCTTTTAAAAATTCAATCGAATTAGAAGTTTTAGACCCATGATGGGAAACTTTAAAAATATTTGCCCGTAAATCTAAATTAGAATTTAATAAAGCTTTTTCTACTTCAAACCCATTATCACCAGAAAAAAGAAATTTTTTTTGTTTACAGTCCAATTGAGCAATTAACGAATTATTTTCGTTTACTTTAATTTTAAGACTTAAGGGATTAATAAATATAATCGAACAATAATCATCAAGCTTAATCTGAACTTCTTTTAAAATAACAACCGATTCCGTTTTTTCTTTTTTAGCAATTAACAATAAATAATCCAATAAACTAGAAGTTTCTGTTTCTGAGGCATAAATTATTTTATTAACCTTATAACGACGCATTATTTCTATCAAACCTAATATATGGTCATCATGATAATGACTAATAACTATTAAATCTATTTTTCTTTTATAAAAAGGTAATTTTTCTCCCAAACGCCGCACGACTAAATTATTTGGCCCACCATCAATCAAAATAATTTTACCTTCTGGGGTTCTAATCAAAGATGAATCTCCCTGGCCAACATCAAAAAAAGAAACTTGCAATTCTTTTTTTTCATTATCAATCAATAAAAAAATAAAAAATATTAAAATAGACACTATCGCTAAAATAAAAACTCGAGCAAAATTTTTTCTGCGCCGAGTATTATACATTTTTCTAGATTTATCATTTCTAGTCATAAAATAATTTTATAACAAACATGATAAACAGAAAATAAAAACAAAAACCATCCTGATTCCGCAGGACGGCCTTTGTATAATTTTCAAATTAGTAAAATCTATTAAAAATTAATAAATTTTAAAAACTATTTTTTCTTTG
>CAIOGK010000062.1 GCA_903857815.1 Candidatus Falkowiibacteriota bacterium | reverse complement strand
ATAATTTTTTCATTTCTTTTTTACTAAACTTATTTTATTAAATGTAAGACGACCTTTGATTAAAGAAAAAAGCGGATTCGGATCCGCTCTTTCTTTAAAAATTGCTTACCTGTGAAGTATTATATCCCTTTTTGTGCTATAAGTCAATGATACTAAAGAGCTACTTTTACGCCTGGACTCATTGACGAAGCAAGGCTAACATTCTTTAAAAAGCTACCTTTTGAAGATGCTGGTTTCGCTTTTCTAACAGTATCAACTAAAGATTGGTAGTTTTCAACTAATTTAGGAGTTTCAAAACTTATTTTTCCAATAACAGCATGTAAATTACCAGTATCATCATTTTTAAAGCTAATTTTACCCTTTTTTAATTCTTGAACAGTTTTAACTGGGTTGACCGTTACGGTATCGTTTTTAGGAGAAGGCATTAAGCCTCTAGTTCCTAAAATTTTTGCAATAATAGCTAAATTTTTCATCATTCCTGGTTCGGCAATCGCAACTTGAAAGTCAGTTTTTTCGGTTTTCTTAATTTCGGCAATCATATCTTCGCCGCCAACAAAATCAGCTCCAGCCGCTTTAACCGCCGCTTCATTCTCGGGAGAAACAAAAGCTGCTACTTTAACGCTTTTGCCAGTACCGTTTGGTAGGCTCACAGCACCACGAACTTGTTGGTCGCCTTTTTTAGTATTTATACCAAGGCGGAAATGAACTTCAACTGAAGCATCGAATTTAGTCTTAGTTAGTTTTTTAACGATTTCTAAAGCTTCTTCAATTGGATAAGCTTTAGTCTTATCGTAGATAGTAGAATTATCTACCTTTTTTACAGTTTTTTGAGCGATTTTTTTAGAACTTTTTTTTGGCTTCTTTTCTACGGCTACTTCTTTTTTCATATTTTTTAGTCGTGGTCATCGTTTTAACTATAAAGTTAGAACTCCCACAATTTAAATTAATTATTTTTTAATTTCAACGCCCATCTGTCTAGCGGTACCAGCAATAATGCTTTTAGCGGCTTCGATATCGTTAGCGTTTAAATCAGGCATTTTTACTAAAGCGATTTCTTCTAATTGTTTATCGGTAATTGAACCAATTTTTTCAGTTAATGGTTTGCCTGAACCTTTTTTAATTCCGGCTGCTTTTTTAATAAGTTCACTAGCAGGAGAGGTTTTTAAAATGAAATCATAACTTCTATCTTCATAGACAGTAATTTCAACTGGAACGACTTCGCCCATTTTATCTTTAGTCTTATCGTTAAATTGTCGGCAGAATTCTGCGATATTTAAGCCATGTTGACCTAAAGCTGGACCGACTGGAGGAGCTGGATTAGCTTGACCACCAGAAATTTGTAATTTTATCTTTGTCTTTATTTTCTTTGCCATATTAATGTTTTATTGGACGTAGAAGCGTCGCCCGGTTTAATTATGTTTATTTACTTAAACTTTTTTAATTTGTAGGAAGTCTAATTCAACTGGAGTTTCTCGACCAAATAGGGAAACGGAAACTTTAACTTTTCCTTTAGCCTCATCAATCGCGGTAACTTTTCCTTCCATATTTTTAAATGGTCCTTCATTAATTTTAACTGGAGAGCCGATAATAACATCAATTTGGAATTTAGGATCTTCAACCCCCATTCTTTTTTGTAAGGATTTTACTTCAGCATCACCGATTGGAGTTGGGATAGTTCCGGTTCCAATAAAACCGGTAACATTCGGAGTATTTCGAACAATATACCAAGATTCATCAGTAACAACCATTTCTACTAAAATATAACCGGGAAAGATTTTTTCTTCAGTTACTTTACGTTTGCCGTTTTTGATTTTAATTTTTTTCTCGGTTGGAATTAAAATATTAAATATTTTATCTTCCATATCCAAGGAATCAACCCTTTGTTTTAGGTTTTGAGCGACGTTTTCCTCATAACCGGAATAGGTGTGAATAACGTACCAGCGACGGCCTTGGTTTAAAAGTTGCTTGGCCATAAAATTTAAGAACTATTTTATTTTTTAAATGATAAATTGAATACCTAAGTTAAATATAAAATCTAAAGCACCAAGAAATGCGGCCACTGCCAAACTAATACCGATTACTAAAATCGTGTAGTTATAAGTTTCTTTCTTGGTCGGCCAAGTTACCTTTTTCATTTCTGAAATCGACTCCTTGATATAATTGGTTAATTTGTTCATATAAGCTAAAAATAGGTAATTAAAAATAGCCTTTTGGCCACTTTTTTATCTACTGAA
Source organism: Candidatus Falkowiibacteriota bacterium (assembly GCA_903857815.1). GTDB lineage: Bacteria > Patescibacteriota > Patescibacteriia > Patescibacteriales > UBA12465 > UBA12465. The sequence goes on along the minus strand of CAIOGK010000062.1, from coordinate 19,731 downwards.
ATAATACAAAATAGAAGAGAGCTTGTCAAGGGTTTTTAAGCCTTTTTGGCTATTTTATCTGAGGCGAAGATTAAAAGTTCTCTAAAAAATGCCTTTATACTAAATAAAAAGCCAATTTTACGTATCTTTTTGAGTAAAGATTGTAAAATTGGCTTAAATGAGAAATTTGTGGTCTTATTGCGATGATATTTGATGTAGGCTTTGAATTTTTTGAAATTTACGTAAATTATTCAAAGCGATATCTACATCTTCTTCGGACCCCAAAAGTTTGTCTTTGTAGTAGTCGACCCTGTCCCGATTAATGTTGACTTCGGACAAGAAGTATTCCTCCTTTTTTTTAAAGGTTTCTTTGAGGGCAGTTTCAACATTTTTCGAATTGATTTTTACCGGGAGAAAAAGATAGGAGTTAATGAGATAGATAATTACTGTATAGGCAATGATAATCCAGAGCAGAAAAAACTCAACATCGTTTTTGGTAAAATCGAAGCCTTGCAGCGCCTCTATACATAAAGGCAACAAAAATGAAGCCAAAATCAGGGCGGCTAAATTTAGAATCCTGACATAGGGGCGGCGTTTCTTGCTTTTGGCTAATTCTGTAGCTTCAAGCACAAAGTTCTGATAAGACAATGTTTCCATTTCCATTTGCTAAATTTTAAGTTTATATTAATATTTAAAATTTTTAAAGAAATTATTTAACTATAAATGTTAATATAATATATAGTTATTGTCAAGTATTTAGTGTTTGTTTTTATTGCCTTTTATCATCAAACAATATACAATAATAAAGTAAAGCAGAGTCCTGTTCTGGGTTTTGCGCTAAGTTAAATATTATAATATGGTTAGTCCAAATTTAATTAGACATCAGGCGGCTGACGAGCCAATAGCGATTAATGATAATACTAAAAAACTTTTTCAAGTTATTTATAGTGAGCAGGATAAAAAAGAAGAAAGTGATAGCGATGCTCCGGTTATTCGGGTTTCAGAATTAATTTCTCGTTTAGCTTTCTTTTATGAAAAAGTAAGAAATGCTGTTGATTATGATGAGGAACATTTGCTTCGTAAAAATGCAATTTCTAGAATTTTGCGTCGTCAGGTTGTAATCGAGGGAGTTATTAAGGATGTTGATAGTGAGGGTTTGTCCAACCACCTTTTAGTAGAACTTATAAGAGGCGGCTATCTTCCGAATAATAAGGTTCCGGAAATTAAAATTAAAGAAGTTTCTTTCTTGCTGGAAAAATACATGCGCCTTAAAGATCAGTTATCTTTAAAAGTAAATACTTCCTTAAATCTTAAATCAAATCTCTCGGAAGCTAAGGATGTTTTAAATGAAAAGAATAGAATGATTCATTGGCTGTTAGATTTAGCAGCGTGTGAAATAGAAGATAGCCTAGCTCCTAATAGAGTTAAACAAATGATTGCAAACAATATGTTCGATGTTTTATCGAGCGATATTGTTTTGCCTAAAGAATTGCCCTACGAAGCTGATTTGGAAATCCAAATTTATTTAAGCATGGGGCGTAAATTTTTGAAGTTAGATAAAGAGATGCTTAGCTTTGTTTTATTTAAATATTATAATGACGCTTGGATAGAGTTGGGAATTAAAGAAAGTTTTACTAAAGAGGATGAATCAAAGCTTAGTAAAATAGCGGCAAGTATCCCTGAATTAACTAAAAAAATAGATTATCAGCTCAATCACCCGCTTGCTAAACAGTTGGATAAAATTGTTAGACGCTATTCATTATTTTTTAATGTTTTATCTGAGACTGTTGAAGAAAATCCGACTAAGGTTTATGCCGAGATTCAAAAAGGTGAAAAAGGTTTTATTAATTTAATTCGTAAAACTTGTGAGAAAAAATATAGTAAGGCTAAATCGCGTTTATGGAGAGCGGCTTTACGAAGTATTATTTATATCTTTTTAACAAAATCAATTTTTGTATTTTTAATTGAAGTCCCGGCAATTAAATGGTTCCATGAACCGCTTAATCCGGTTGCTTTAGGAATTAATGTTGCTTTTCCGGCAATTTTATTATTTTTTATTGTTTTATTAACGCAAAGTCCTCAGGAAGATAATACCAATAGAATTATCGAGGGTGTTAAAGAAATTTCGTTTATTGGTAAAGAAAAAAAACAGCCACTTATTTTGCGTTTGCAAAAGAAAAGAAATTTATTTGCTAGTTTTATTTTTAACTTTATTTATGCCGTTTCTTTTCTATTTTCAGTTTATGTTATTATCTTGGGGCTGAGTTTTATTGGATTTAATTGGGTAAGTATCACTATATTTTTATTCTTCTTAGCTTTTGTTAGTTTCTTTAGTATTTTAGTTGCCCGTGGCGTAAAAGATCTAATGATTATCGAAAGAAGGGAAAATTTAGGAACTTTTGTGCTCGATTTATTTTACATGCCGATTATTCTTGTGGGACGCTGGTTATCTAATAATATATCGCGAGTAAATATTTTTATCTTTATTTTCGATTTTATTATTGAGGCGCCATTTAAGATTTTAGTTGAAGTAGCGGAAGACTGGACTAAATATGTAAGAGAAAGACGAGATAACATGGAATAACTATGGGGATATTACGAGTTGTCGGTACGCCGATTGGTAATTTAGAAGATATAACTTTACGCGCCTTAAGAACTCTTAAAGAGTCCGATTTTATATTATGTGAAGATACTCGAGTAACCAGAAGACTGCTTGATCATTATAAAATTCAAACTCCTACGATTTCTTATCATCAACATTCTGGAGAATTAAAAGTTGATAAAATTTTAGTATTACTTAAAGAGGGGAAAGACTTAGCTTTAGTAACTGATGCTGGGACTCCGGGAATATCTGACCCAGGAGGTAAGTTAGTTTCTGAGGCGAGAGCGGCTTTAGGTAATAATTTTAAAATTGAAAGTATCCCCGGGCCGGCGGCTTTAACTACAGCCGTTTCAATTGTTGGGGCCGGTTTTGATAGATTTCTTTTTTTGGGATTTTTACCACATAAGAAGGGAAGACAGACGATGCTTAAGGAAATAATCGCGAGTGAATATCCGGTTATAGTATATGAATCAAAACATCGCGCTGCTAAATTTTTAAGTGAAATCATTAAATTTGAAAAAGAAGCTGGCGTAGAAAAAGAAATTATTGTTGCTCGTGAGCTTACTAAAATGTTTGAAAGTTTATATTTTGGCAAAGCCATTGAGGTTCTAGAAAGTTTACAAATAGATAGTAATAATTTAAAGGGGGAATTTGTTATTTTAATTAAATCAAAATTAAAAGATAAAAATAAAGCTCAATATGGAGAAGAATAATTTTTACGTTACCACTACTTTGCCATATATTAATTCGGAGCCGCATATTGGCTTTGCGGCTGAAATAATCAAAGCAGATGTTATCGCTCGTTATCAGAAACAGTTGGGGATGCAGGTATTTTTTAATACCGGGACTGATGAACATGGTTTAAAAATATATTTAAAAGCTAAAGAAAAGGGGATTGATGTTCAAGAATACTGCGATATTTATTCAGCTAAATTTTTACCTTTAAAGGAATCATTAAATTTAAGTTACGATAAATTTATTCGGACTACTGATAAATATCACGAATTAGCCGCTCAAGAATTTTGGAAACGCTGTGAAACTAAGGGGGATATTTATAAAAAAAATTATCAGGTTAAATATTGTGTTGGCTGTGAAATGGAAAAAACTGATTCGGAATTGGAAAACGGACGCTGCCCCTTACACTCAACAATGGAAATTGAAATGATTAATGAAGAAAATTATTTTTTTCGTTTTTCAAAATATCAAAATCAATTATTAGAGCTTTATAAAAATAACGAAAAATTTGTTTTACCGGCCGGACGCTTAAAAGAGATCAGTGCTTTCGTCTCTTCAGGATTACAAGATTTTAGTATTTCTCGTCAGAAAGAAAAAATGCCTCATGGTGTTGCGGTACCGGGTGATGAAAATCAAGTGATGTATGTTTGGTTTGATGCTTTAGTAAATTATATTTCTACTCTTGGTTGGCCGGAAAATGAAATAAACTTTAATAATTATTGGCCCGGACTTCAGGTTTGCGGTAAGGATAATTTAAGACCGCAGGCGGCTATGTGGCAGGCGATGTTGATGTCCGTGGGTTTACCAAACTCTAAACAAGTTTTAGTTTTTGGTTTCTTAACGGTTAATGGCGAAAAAATTAGTAAAAGTTTGGGAAATACGGTTGACCCGCTGGAGCTGTCAATAAAATATGGTAGCGATGCTGTTAGATATTATCTTCTGGCAGAAATGTCACCTTTTGAAGATGGTGATTATTCTGAAGAAAAGTTTAGATTAAGATATAACGCTGATTTAGCAAATGGTCTAGGTAATCTTGCTGCTCGAGTTTCCAATCTATTAGAAAAAAATGAAATTGTTACTAGTTTACAAATTAATTTAGAAACGGAAAATATTAAATCAACAGTCGATAATTTTAGAATAATGATGGTTGATTATAAATTTAATGAAGCTTTACAAATTATTTGGGAAAAGATTAAAGAGAGCGATGAAATTTTAAGTCGTGAAGCACCTTGGAAAATGGAAGATAAAGAAAAAATCAGTATCGTTCTTAAGCCGTTAGCCGAAACTATTCTTAATTTAGCATATTTACTCGAGCCCTTTATTCCGGGAGCGGCCCAAAAAATTCAAACACAATTTTTAGAACCACAAATTAAAAAAGGTTCAATTTTATTTCCTAGATTAACTTAAACTTATGTCAATTTTTGACTTAGTCTTAGCTATTATTTTAGCTATTTTTCTCTTTAAAGGTTTATCAAAGGGGTTAATTAGGTCCTTGGGGCATATAGTCGGGTTGATTATTGGCGCTTATGTTTCAAGTCATTTTTACTTAATATTTTTTGAGTGGGGGAAATCTTGGGCTTGGGTTAGTAGCCATGAAGCAGTTAGTAAGGTAATTGCCTTTATTGTATTATTTGTAGTTGTTACGCGCTTAACCGACTTTATTTTTTATCTAATTGAAAAGATATTTAATTTTTTAGCAGTTATTCCAGGCAGTAAATATATTAACAATATTTTAGGAGCAGCTTTAGGACTTCTAGAGGGTTCATTATTTCTCGGATTGATTATTTTTGTTATCTCTCGTTACGCAATTATTGGTAATTTCTTTGGCAATAATCTTACTAATTCATTTATCGCGCCTTGGCTGCTAAAGGTTGTTAATATTATTTTACCGGTTTTACCGGAAGCCCTTAAAGCTCTAAAGTCCATAATATAGTTAACATGATTTATTTAAATAAAAAGATAGCCGATTTTACTAATTCTGATTTTGATTTAATTTCAGTTTATTTACATGCCGGAAAAGTTGTCGTTCTGCCGACAGATACTATTTATGGCTTAAGTTGCCTCGCTTCGGATAAAGATGCTATTAAAAAAATTTTTAATTTGAAAAAAAGGGAACCTCATAAACCGATGATAACCTTGGCGGCTAGTATTAGTATGGTAAAAAGTTATGCTTGGCTTGCTAAGAAAGAAGAAGAAACTTTAAAAAAAATATGGTTTGAATCAGCTACTCCGACCACGGTAATCTTGAGAGCAAAAAATAATTTACCTCGGGAAATTATTAGTTCTTCTGGCGGAATCTCTGTTCGTTTGCCTAAATCAGATTTTTTAATTAAAATAATAAAGAAAGTAAAGAGCCCGATTGTTTCTACTAGTTTAAATATTAGTGGACAAGAAGTAACTACTAACGTTAGTAGCTTAGATTTAATTTTTTCTGGTAAATATAAACCCGACTTAGTAATTAATACTGGTATCGCTCGAAGGAAAAAACCCTCACGCCTAATTGATTTAAGGGAAGGCGAAATAAAAATAATTAGAAAATAATATGATTAAATATAAATCTCAGAAAATAGCCACGGCCATTTTTTTTCTTTTAGTTATTACTGGAGTTTTTGGGGCTGGGTTTTATTTGGGTAATGCTCAAGATGGTAAGAGCGGAAGATCTCCAATCGCTTATTCTAAAGAAGCAAAAAATGCCGCTCTTGGCGGACCGGATGATGCCTTTGATTTTAATTTATATTTTGAGGTTTGGGATAGTTTGAAAACTAATTATGTTGATAAAAATAAATTAAAAGATAGAGATTTATTTTATGGCTCACTAGAAGGTTTAGCGGCATCAACTAAGGATCCCTACACTGTTTTTATGAGCCCGAATTTAACTAAAGAATTTTACGATGATTTGTCAGGAACTTTTGATGGTATTGGCGCTGAAATTGGAATGAGAAATGAAATGATTACCGTTATCGCACCACTTGAAGGAATGCCTGCCCAAAAAGCTGGATTAAGAGCCGGAGATAAAATTTATGCAATTAATGGTGAATCAGCGCTGGGATTAACAGTTAACGAGGCGGTTAAGAAAATACGCGGACCAAAAGGAACCGAAGTAATTTTAACTATCATTAGAGATGAAAAGAAACCGGCGGAAATTAAAATTATTAGAGATAAAATTATCGTAGCTAGCGTAAAAACAGAAATGCGGACCGATGGACTTTATGTAATTAAAGTAAATAGTTTTAATGATGATACGGAAAGTTTATTTAATAAGGCCGTCGAAGATGTTTTGGTTAAAAAGCCAAAAGGGATTATTTTAGATTTACGCAATAATCCTGGAGGATATTTATCAACTGCGGTTAGCATGGCAAGTGAATGGATAGAAGCTGGTCCAATTGTGATTGAACAATTTGGCGAGAATAAAGCTACTGATCATGTTTCTAATGGTCGCGCTCGTTTAAAAAACTTTAAGACGGTTGTTTTACTTAACGAAGGAAGTGCCTCCGCTTCAGAAATAGTAGCTGGTGCTTTGCGTGATTATAAAAAGGCTAGTTTAATAGGAGAAAAAAGTTTTGGTAAAGGCTCGGTACAAACAGTTCAAGATTTGAGCGATGGTTCATCTTTAAAAATTACTGTAGCCAAATGGTTGACTCCCGGTGGTGATTTTATTAATGATAAGGGGATTGAGCCGGAAATTAAAGTTGAAATTACTGAAGATGATATTAATAAAAATAGGGACCCTCAACTTAATAAAGCCATTGAGTTTTTAAAAAAACCGAATAAATAAAGTATGTCAAAATTACAAAAAAAAGCTAAAAAAACTAAAGTCAATAAAGAGGGTACCAAGTATATTTTTGTGGTTGGAGGGGTAATGTCTGGGGTTGGAAAGGGAGTTACCACTGCTTCTATTGGTCAAATTTTACAAGCGCGCGGGTATAATGTTAGCGCGATTAAAATGGACCCATATATTAACGTTGATGCCGGAACAATGAATCCGATTGAGCATGGTGAAGTTTTTGTTACTGAGGATGGCGATGAAACTGATCAAGATATTGGTAATTATGAAAGATTTTTAAATAAAAATATTTATCGCGAAAATTACATGACGACCGGTAGAATCTATCAGTCGGTAATTGCTCGTGAAAGAAATTTAGAATACAAAGGAAAGTGTGTACAAGTTGTTCCGCACATTCCGATGGAAATAAGAGATAGAATTGAAAAGGCGGTTGAAAAAACGGGGGCAGAGATAATGATTATTGAAGTCGGTGGTACGGTTGGCGAATATGAAAATTTACTTTTTTTGGAAGCAGCCCGAGTTATGAAACTTTATAAACCTAAAGATGTTTTATTTGTGATGGTTTCTTATCTACCGGTTCCTAATATGATTGGGGAAATGAAAACAAAACCGACTCAACATGCCGTTCGTAATTTGCAGAGTGCTGGTATTCAACCAGATTTTTTAGTTGCTAGAAGTGAACGTCCGATAGACCAAGCAAGACGAGAAAAGTTATCAATTAATTGTAACGTGGCGATTGAAAGTGTGATTGCTGCTCCAGACGCTGCTTCAATTTATGATATTCCTTTGAATTTTGAAAAAGATGATTTAAGCGCTCGAATTTTAGAAAAGTTTAATTTACCAAAAAAGAAAAGTAATAATGAAGCCTGGCAGAAAATGGTAGTCGCTACTAAGATAAAAATGCCGGAAATAAATGTTGGTATTGTTGGAAAATATTTTGCTAGCGGTGATTTTTCATTGGGTGATTCTTATATTTCGGTTATTGAAGCGATTAAACACGCCGGTGCTTATAATAAATGCAAAGTTAAGATAAATTGGCTAGGAGCGGAAGATGTTGAAAAGAACGGAACTAAGGCTTTTAAAGGTTTGGATGGAATAATTATTCCTCAGGGTTGGGGTGGACGTGGTGCCGAAGGGAAAATTGAAGCCATTAAATATTGCCGTGAAAAAGGTCTTCCTTATTTCGGTCTATGCTATGGAATGCAAATGGCAGTTATTGAGTTTGCTCGTAATGTTGCGGGATTGAAAGAGGCTAATTCAGCGGAAGTAAATCCTAAGACCCCGGATCCAGTTATTCATATCATGCCCGGTCAAGAAAAATTGATTGCCGAAAAAGGTTATGGCGGGACTATTCGTCTTGGTGGCTGGCCTTGTCTTTTAAAAGAGGGAAGCATATTAGCAAAAGCCTATTCTAAATTTACGGCTAATAAAACAGTTTCCGAGCGCCATCGTCATCGTTACGAGTTTAATAACGACTATCGTACTCGTTTTGAGGAGTTAGGTTTAACAGTCGCCGGGACTTCTCCGGACGGAGAAATTGTTGAAGCAATTGAAATTAAAAATCATCCATTTTTTGTTGGCGTTCAATTTCACCCAGAATATATTTCTCGTCCACTCGCTCCGCACCCTTTATTTGTTGAGTTTATTAACGTTTGTAAGAAAAAGGGTAAATTATAAATTAATCTTGATATATTGAATAACAAAAAAACAGCTCCGATTAGGAGCTGTTTTTAAATATCAATTTGTTATTTTTTAGCAACTGGAGCTTTTTCTAAAAGAGATTCTTTAGAAACAACATTAACTATTTTGCAAGTCTTTAAAGTATTATCAAATTTCTTTAACTTTTTAGTAGCAAATTTAACAATCCCGCCTTTAAGTGCGAATAAAGTATCATCACCGCCTTTTTTAACATTCAAGCCAGGATGATATTTTGTACCACGTTGTCGAATAATGATTGCGCCTGGTTGAGCCCATTCACCATCAGTTACTTTTACGCCGAGACGCTTACTCTCCGATTCGCGACCAAGGGAGGTAGAGCCGGCGGCTTTCTTATGTGCCATATTTGTGTTTTTACATAAAAAATACTAGCCTGAAAGCTTGCATTTTTAGTATTAATTTAGGTTTTATTTACTTAATATAACAAAAGCTTCATAAATTGTCAAATATGATAAATTTAGGCTTTTTTAAGCCCTAAAAATGGTTTTAATTTTTTTAAAATATGCTATAATAAAAACATAAAATGATTAAAAAATTAATTAGTAATTTTATGGTAAAAGTAGACCAAAATAAGTGTATTGGCTGTGGAATGTGTGCCGGTCTTTGTCCGGAAACTTTTCAAATGAATGCCGATGGTAAATCCGAAGTAATAAATGAAAAAATAACCGATTGTGCTAAAAATGCAGCTGAAAATTGTCCCGTAGAAGCAATTACTGCTAAATAACAAAAATATGGCGGCTGAAAAAATAGATGGTAAAATTAATCTCGATAATTTTGCCGGAAAACAATTATTAGAAAATGGTGAAAATTTGCATCACGTTGAAAAGGCGCCTGATTCTTCGTTTGAAAAACCAAAGACTAATGAGGCCCAAAAAATAGAAAATACTATTCAATCGCCGAGTGTTTCGACTCAAGCAAAAATCTCTGTAAGCCCAGTAAAATCTTTTCAAGAAAAACGTGCGCTTGAAATAGATAATATTTTATCTGAAGGTCTGCATGACGTGTTTTTAAAAATGGGTCCAGTACGTCAAAAAGAATTTAAGGCCGCGGGTGAATTAACGGCTTCTAAAATTTCTCTGCTATTGGATAAAGGAAAAGTTAAGGTTGCTAAAATTATTGATTTAATTAAAGCTTGGCTACAACTTATTCCCGGAGTTAATAAATTTTTTTTAGAGCAGGAAGCAAAAATAAAAGCTGATAAAATAATGAGCATAAAAGATAATTAATTATGCCGGTATTTGATATTGAAAAATTTGGCTTAGTTCCTCCGTATTTATTAGCGGCGTTTTTAACTTTTGCGGTTGTAGTTATTGTAATTAAAATCCTAAAATTGATTTTATCGGGGCGTAAATATCTTCGTCATCACGTATATTCAGTTAAGCTCTCTAAAGAAAAATCAAAAGACGAAAATGATAAACAAACTGCCCAGACTTTGAAAGAAGAAATTGCTAAAGGAGAAACAATCTTTGCGGCGATTGGTGGTCAGCGCGCCGAAAGAGGTTTCGCGGCTTTTTTAAAAGGAAGAACTGATCATGTTTCTTTTGAAATAGTTGCTAGTTCAACCAATATTACTTTTTATGTTGTTTCTTTAACGGAAGACGTTCGTTATTTAGAGCAACAAATTCATTCCCATTATCCCGATGCGGTAATCGAAGAGGTCTCTGATTATAATACTTTTGGTTTAGAGGGGTTTGCTTCGGCGGCTTATTTAAAAACAACGAAAGAATTTATTTTTCCACTTAAAACTTACCAGAAGATGGATGTTGACCCGATGAATTCGATAATCAATGTTTTATCTAAGTTAGATAAGGGTGAAAGTTTGGCTATTCAGTATATAGTTCGGAGCGCAAAAAAATCTTGGCATGCTCGAGTAAGAAAGGTGGTATTTATGATTCATCGTAAAAATTCGGTTGCTCAAGGTTTAAGATATAGCAGATTTTTAAGGTCTTTCTTTACTGTTAATTTAAATAAAGATGTTTCTCAGGGCATGAATGCTCAGGGAAAACCCCTTAAACGTTTAAGCGCGGTTGAAGAAGAGATGGTGAAATCAATGGAAGAAAAAAATCTTAAGGCTGGGCTCGATGTTAATTTACGAGTTTTAAGTTTTGCGAAAACTAAAGAACGCGCTGATCTTTATTTAGAAAATATTGCTAGTTCATTTGCCGAATATAATAATTTTAGTTACGGAAATTCTTTTAGTAGAGCCCGTAAAAAAAATCAAGATAAAATAATTAAAGATTTTATTTATCGCCATTTTCGAGAAGAAATCTCCTTCTTATTAAATAGTGAAGAATTGGCTAGTATTTTTCATTTTCCATTAAGTACAACTGAAACTCCAAATATTGTTTGGTTAACATCTAAAACAGCTCCCGCTCCCGCGGACTCTCCCGACGAAGGGATTTCACTAGGAATCAATAGTTATCGAGGAATTAATAAGGAAATTAGAATTAAGCGTTCCGATAGACGTCGTCATGCTTATATCGTTGGTAAATCTGGTGTTGGTAAATCTGTTTTATTGGCTAACATGGCGGTTCAGGATATTCAAAACGGAGAAGGAGTTTGTGTTATCGATCCGCATGGTGATTTAATAGCTGATATTTTAGATAGAATACCGCCAGAAAGAGCGGAGGATGTAATTATTTTTTCACCATCCGATTTAGATAGACCTTTAGCTTTAAATTTATTAGAATACGATTCTCATTATCCAGAACAGAAAAGTTTTGTAATTAATGAGATGATTGGTATTTTTGATAAATTATATGATTTGAAGGCAACTGGCGGTCCGATGTTCGAACAGTATATGCGAAATGCGATGCTGCTTATCATGGACGATCCAGAGACTGGTTCGACATTAATGGAAATTCCAAAAGTATTAGCTGATGAAAATTTTCGTCGTTTAAAATTAAAAAATTGCAAAAATAAAACTGTTGTTGATTTTTGGATTAACGAAGCAGAGAAAGCCGGTGGAGAAGCGGCGTTAGCTAATATTGTTCCTTACATAACTTCTAAACTTACTTCTTTCATTTCTAACGATATGATGCGGCCAATTATTGGCCAACAAAAAAGCGCTTTTAATCTACGCGAAGTAATGGATAGCCAAAAAATATTATTAGTTGATTTACCTAAGGGAACGGTTGGAGAAATGAATGCTTATCTTTTGGGAATGATTATTGTGGGTAAGATTTTAATGGCGGCACTATCGAGAACCGATATGCCAAGTGATCAGCGTAAAGATTTTTATCTTTATATTGATGAGTTTCAAAATTTTACGACTAATTCAATTTGTCAGATTTTATCAGAAGCAAGAAAATATGCTCTTAATTTAACTATTGCCCATCAATATATTGGCCAGCTTTCTAAAAATAATAATACAGAAATTAAGGATGCAGTTTTTGGTAATGTGGGGACAATGATTAGTTTCAAAATAGGCTCAGAAGATGCCGAGTTTTTAGTAAAAGAATTCGAGCCAGTTTTTAATGAATATGATTTAATTAATATTGGTAAGGGAACTGCTTGTATTAAGCTTTTAATAGATAATAGTGCGGCTAGACCGTTTACTTTACGTACGATTTGGCCCTTGGTTGGGGTTAAGAGAGAGGGAATTAGAGAAAGGATAAGATCATTATCGCGTTTAAAATATGGTCAAAGTTCGCGTTTAGTAGAAGCAGAAATTGCTCGACGAACTGAAATAAAAAAATAAATTATGTCTACTTTATACCGTGATTATCGTCCGCAAAATTTTTCAGAAATTTTAGGACAAAAACACATTAAAATAACTTTGCAAAATGAAATTGGGGCAGGGAAACTTGCTCAAGCTTTTTTATTCTGTGGTCCACGGGCAGTTGGTAAAACTACTCTCGCTCGAGTTTTAGCAAAGTCGGTTAATTGTTTAGAAAAAAAAGAAGGTGATTACGAGCCTTGTGGTCATTGTGCAAATTGCGTATCAATTACTGCTGGAAATAATTTAGATATTATCGAAATAGATGCTGCCTCTAATACCGGAGTAGATAATGTTAGAGAAAATATAATTTCTTTTTCTAGGGTTGCACCAGCAACTACTAAGTATAAAGTTTTTATTATCGATGAAGTCCACATGCTTTCACCTTCTGCTTTTAATGCTTTACTTAAAACAATTGAGGAGCCGCCATCGTATGTAATTTTTATTTTATGTACTACGGAAATTCATAAAGTTCCCTTAACTATTATTTCTCGTTGCGAGCGTTTTGATTTCAAAAGAATCAGCATTGTTGATGTTGTTAAAAAATTAGAATTTATTGCTAATAAAGAAAAGATAGAAATCGATGCCGATGTTTTAGAGGCGGTTGCTAGAAAAAGTGGTGGCCATTTGCGCGATGCTGAAAGTTTATTAGGCCAAGTATTTTCCCTTGGTGATAAGAGAATAACCTTAGAACAGGCAGAGCTCGTAATCCCACATTATAATAGCAACGAAGCGGTAGATTTATTAGAATATTTAAGTCGTAAGGATGCTTCTAAGGCGATAACCCTGGTAAATTCTTTGATTGATAGCGGGGCAAATGTTAAAAATTTTAATAGTGAAGTAATTAGTTTAGTAAGAAAAATGATTCTAAGTAAAGTAAGTCCGGAGTTAGCGGATAGCTTTGGTCTAAATCTTGGTGATAGTTTAGAGATGAGAGTTAATAATATTTTAAGTTCAATAACTATAGATAATTTATTATTTTATGCTCGTCGTTTATTAGATGCTTATAATGAAAAAAATCAATTAATTGCTCAATTACCTTTAGAATTAGCAATAGTTGAAATTTGCACGGCCCAGGCTTCAGCCGGAGTTTTAAATTCTCGTCTTATTGGTGGGTCATCATTATCAACTACACCTTCTTTAGCTAAGACCCCAGTTGTCCAAAATTCTAAATTGAGTAGTGTCCAAAAAATAGAAACGACAATCGAAGTGGTGGCGAATAACTTTGTTAATCTAAGTTTGGCTGGAGATTTAACCCATTCAGAGGTTATGGAAAAATGGCCAGAATTTTTAGTTAAAATAAAAAAACATAATCATTCTTTGTCTTTTGTTTTGCAGAATTGTGAACCTCAAGAATTAGTTTCTGGTAGACTGTGTGTTGTTTTTAAATATAAATTTCATCAAGATAGGGTATCGGATGCTAATATAAAAAATGTAGTAGAAAATACCTTGGCCGAAGTATTCGGCGCTGGGGTTATTTTACAGACAAGATTGGATGAAAATTTAGAAATTACTAAAAATGAAATTAGTAATGATGCAATCTCCTCAGCTGAACCCTCCGCCCCGGTGGCGGACATAAATAAAGAGCCTGGGGCTTTAATGGATAATCTTTTAAAAGCTTTCGGTGGGGAGGTAATAAGTTAAATAATAAAATAAAAATATGTTGGACATCAAATTTATCAGAGAAAATTTAGAAGAGGTAAAGCTAGGTCTTTTAAAAAGAATGGACCCGGATAAGCTTAATCTTGAGAAGATTATTGCTTTAGATGATAAACGTCGGGAATTAATTTCTTCTTCCGAAGAATTAAAAGCCGAGAGAAATCGTGGTTCTAAAAATAAGCCAACACCGGAAGTAATTGCTTCCATGAAAGTATTGGGCGAAAAAATAAAAAAATTAGATGAAGAACTAGCCAATACTGAAAGTGAATTTTTAGAACTGATGGCTGAGCTGCCAAATTTACCAGCACCTGACGTTGTCCCTGGAGGGAAAGAAAATAATGAAGTTATCTATACGTATGGTAAAAAGCCGGAGTTCGATTTTAAGCCTAAAGATCATGTTGAATTAGCGACCTCTTTAGGTTTGATAGATTATGAAAGAGCTGCTAAAATGTCTGGTTCAGGATTTTGGTGCTATACCGGCGTGGGCGCTTTGCTCGAATGGGCCTTATTGTCATATTTTATTGATTTTCATAATAAGAATGGTTATCAATTTTTAATTCCTCCATTTTTATTATCGGAAAAATCAGCTTACACCTCTGGTCATTTACCAAAGTTTAGAGATGATCTTTTTTGGACTCAAGACGCTTTATGTTTAAATGCGACTAGCGAAATGATGCTTGGTAATTATCATCGTGATGAAATTTTACCAGAAGAAGATTTACCTAAAAAATATTTTGCTTATTCCGCCTGTTTTAGAAGGGAAGCTGGTAGTTATCGCCAGGAAGAAAGAGGGATGATTCGGGGCCATCAATTCAATAAGATAGAAATGTTTATTTTTTCTAGACCGGAAGAAACCTGGAAGATGTTTGCGGAAATGGTAAACAATGCCCAAAAATTAATGGAAGGCTTAAAACTTAATTTTCAAATTTCTAAACTAGCCGCCGGGGATTGTAGTGCGGCGATGGCTAAAACTTATGATGTCGAAGTATATATTCCTAGTATGGAAATTTATAAAGAAGTAAGTAGTGCTTCTAATGCCCTTGATTATCAGGCTCGTCGTGGTCAAATTCGTTATAAAAATCCGGCTACTGGTAAAAATGAATTTGTACACACGCTAAATGCCTCAGGATTAGCCACTAGTCGCTTGCTACCGGCCATTTTAGAGCAAAATCAGCGAGCTGATGGTTCGGTTATTATTCCTAAGGTCCTTCGCCAGTATATGCCTAAACATATGAAAGTAATAAAATTAGAGAGGGATAATAAGGGTAAATAAAAAATGAAAAAACTGATTTTTCTAGGATTATTAATTTTGATAATGTGGCCGCTGAATTCTCAGGCGGCAGTTCTTAAAAGCACCTATCCCCGTTTAGCTAATTATTTTTTGAAATGGGAAATTAATGAACAAGAAGCCCGGCAATTATCCAAGTGGGATTTATTAATTTTAGATATGGAAGTGCAGGAAAATAATCCCGAATCCCTTAAGTTGATTCGCGAGCTTAATCCTGATGTTATTATTCTCGCTTATATTACTTCTCAAGAAATAATTGACGATGTAAATAATTATGCCGGAAGAACGGGGGCATTTTTACGGGGCGAACTTCGAGATAATATTATAGATGGTTGGTGGTTAAAGGATCAAAACGGAAATCGGATTTCTAATTGGCCCTATACCTACATGCTTAATTTATCCGATAGTGTTTCAACAGATAGTTCGGGCCGAAAATTTAATGATTATTTGCCAGAATTTGTAGCCACAAAAATTAAAAATGTTGGTTTGTTTGATGGCGTTTTTTATGATAATACCTGGGGCGATGTTTATTGGATTAATGGTGGAAATTTAGATGTAAATAATGATAATCGAAAAGATTCTCAGGCGGAAGCAGATACACTATGGGTAACTGGTTTTAAAAAAATGTTAGATAAAACGAGAGCTTTAGTTGGACCAGAATTTATTATTGCCGGTAATGGTCGTACTTTTGAAGGTTATCAAAAAGTTATTAATGGTATGATGCTAGAATCGTTTCCTTCGGCTTGGGAAAATAATGGAACCTGGTCAGGTTCCATGAATAGCTATTTAAAATTTACCCCCTTAAATCGTTATCCCCAAGTTCCAGTTATAAATGTTAATAAAAAGAGTCAGTTTGATTATCGTACTTTTCGTTTTGGGCTCACTAGTACTTTGTTGGGTGATGGTTTTTATAGTTTTGATTATGATACTACTAATCATACTCAAGCTTGGTGGTATGATGAATATAATGTTAATCTCGGAGCCGCTAAAAGTTCCGCCTATAATTTATTAGATATTAATAATTCTGTTTTAAAACCAGGTCTTTGGCGACGTGATTTTAAATTTGGTTCAGTGTTAGTTAATTCTACTGATAAAGAACAGCTTTATATTTTTAATAAAGAAGAATTTGATAAAATTAAAGGAACTCAGGATACCGCTTTTAATAATGGAGCAAAGATTAATTTTTTAAAATTATCGTCAAAAGATGGTGCTTTAATTTTAAGAAAATCTGAATTAATTACCGACAGCGCTTTTGTGAATGGTTATTTTTATAGAGTGTTTAATATTTGGGGCGAACAAACAAGAAACGGATTTTTTTCTTACCTTAGTTCCTATCCAGCGGGCGAACAAGTTTTGATTGCCAACGGCGATTATAATGATGCTGATGATGCTAGTTTGTTCGCAAAAAATGGTCAGCTAGTTTTGAATAAAAATGGTAAATCAGTGTTGGCCTTTTATCCATATGATAAATTCTTTAGAAAACAATTAAATTTAGCAGCAGAAATTAATGCCGGAAATTTTGGCTTGCTGATTACTGGGCCAACTGTTGGCGGCGGTGCCCAAGTTATGGTTTTTACAAAAGCTGGAAAACTGCAACATATGTTTTTTGCATATGATAAAAAATCTCGTGGGGGCGTCAGCGTTGCCTTAGCCGATGTTGATGGCGATGGCAACTTAGAGGTTATTACTGGGCCAGGGAAGGGAGATGAACCATTAATAAAGATATTTTCTATATCCGGAAATTTGAAATCCAGCTTTTTAGCTTATGAAAAAAGATTTAAAGGCGGAGTAGAAATTGCCGCTGGCGACGTAAATGGTGATGGCCAAGCGGAAATAGTTACTGGCCCCGGACCGAGTGGTGGGCCGCATGTAAAAATATTTAATAGTTCAGGAGTAATGTTGTCTCAATTTTTTGCTTTTGATGCAAAATATAGCGCTGGGTTAAAGATATCATTAAGTGATATAAATCATGATGGCAAATTGGAAATTTTAACTGGTGTAAAAAATTTCTATTAATTAATTGAAATATATGTTAAAAACTATCAAGCACTATTTCCAAAAACGTTTTGATCGTTTTTATCGTTTAAAACGTTGGCACTTAATTTTGGATATTTCCTTGCTCATAATTATCTTATTTTTAATTTCGGTTTTGGTAAAATTAACTTTTTTTAAACCTGATTTTAATTTTACAACTTGGGTTGCGCCTCAACATATTCAAGTAGATTTAAATAACCCAGATTTAGAAATAAATTTTATTACTGCTCCCGAGGCTATACATTTAGAAGATGGATTGAATGTAGAACTTCATATAAAAAATGTCGGCAAGATAGATGTAAATAACTTAAAGTTTAATCTATTTCTTAAAAATAATAATTTTTCTATTTCAAGAATTGTTGCCGACTCTAACTATGAATTAGATAAAAATGTTGTGCGTATTAATGGTGCGGAGTTTTTAATTAATGAAATAAAAGCGGGAGCGGAAATTAATAGTACTTTTAAAGTTTATTTTAAGGATAAAATTAAGGGGAGTAAGGTTATTAATTGGCAGGTGAATGCCGAATATTATGTAGATAATCAATTGTTTAAAAATACAATAAATTTGGTTGATATAAAAGTTTCCGCATCTTTAAATGTACAGGCGGCCGGTTATTATAACAGCCCGCAAGGTGATCAATTAGGGTCTGGGCCGTTGCCACCGGTAGTTGGCCTGCCTACTAATTTTTGGGTTTTCTTTAAGGCTGAGCCGTCTGGAGATTTCGAAAGTTTTGTAATGAGCGCCAAATTACCTAAGAATGTTGATTTTACCGAGAGCACATCTTTGCTTGCTGGAAGTTTAAATTATAATCCAAGCTCTAGACAGGTAATCTGGCGGGTTGATAATTTAATAACTGGAGGGACTGATTATCGTGCTGGTTTTGAGGTGCAATTAAACCCGACCGCAGATCAAATTGGTAAAGAAGCAGTCTTACTTAGTAGTATAAAATTTCAAGCGTTAGATTCTTTTAGTGGTCTTAAGGTAGAAAAAAATATTCTGGGACTCGATACTGATTTAGAACACGATACTATCAATAAGGGAGAGGGAAAAATTTTAGCACAATAAAATATTATGATGAATTTTATTAGACAATTAATCAAGCCAAAATATGAAACGTTAAATCGGGTAGAAATAGATGCCGCCAATATTGTTGCAAACTTTAATTATTTAAAAAGTTTACAACCGGAGGCAGAGATTTTTCCGGTTTTAAAGGCTAATGCTTACGGCCATGGCCTTAAAGAGATGTGTAAGATTTTAAATCAAACATCAGCGAAAATGATTGCCGTCGACTCTTACCCAGAAGCCCAAATTGCTTATCGTTATTTTAATGGTAGGATTCTTATTCTAGGGGAGATGCCTTTAAAGGTTTATGATTATACTAGATTTAAAAGAACGGAATTTATAGTTTATAATGAAACAACTTTAAAGCATTTAGCTCGTTATGGTAAAAGAGCCCATATTCATCTATTTGTTAATTCCGGCATGAATCGTGAAGGGATTAAAGATGTTAGAAGCTTTATTGCTAATAATAAAAAATATCTAGATAAAGTAGAAATTACGGGGCTGTGTTCACATCTCGCTTCTGCCGATAGTCTTTCGGTAATGAATGATGCCCAGGAAGATAGTTTTATGGAAGCGTTAGACATTTTAAAAATAGCTGGTTATTTCCCGCGCTGGATTCATCTTGGAAATTCAGCGGCAGTTTTTAAATCAGAAAATAAATTTTTAACCGCTTTTAGGCCTGGTCTGGCGTTGTATGGCTATAGCCCGTTTGCTAATGATGAAATAAATGAAAAAGTGCAACCACTTAAGCCGGCGCTAGAAGTTTTTTCGCGTATAGTTTCCATACAAGCTTTAGCGGCTAATGAAAGCGTTTCTTATGATGAAACTTATCGTTCTTCAACTGAAAGTCGAGTAGCGGCTATTCCTTTTGGTTATTTTGAAGGGCTCGATAGAAGATTGTCTAATCGAGCACAATTTTTAGTTTCTGGTAATGAAAAGTTTTTTGCGCATGTTGCCGGTAGGGTGTGTATGAACTTAACTTGTTTAGAAGTGGGGAACCATAGTATAAAAGTTGGTGATGAGGTAAAATTAGTATCAAAACAGCCCAATGACCCTAATTCAGTTATAAATCTCGCTAGTTTAATGGAAACAATCTCTTATGAAGTTTTAGTTAAATTGCAGATAAATATTAGAAAATCTATAATAAATTTAT
>CAIOGK010000061.1 GCA_903857815.1 Candidatus Falkowiibacteriota bacterium | reverse complement strand
TTTTTCCACTTTTTTAACTGATTGGTCAAAATTTTCCATTGCCTTATCAATCGTCTCAACAATATGAACGTTATTTTCTATTTTTTCTGGTTTTTGATTAGATTTAATCTCTTTATTACTAATAACTAAGGCTTCCTCAAGTCTGCGAGAAGAAAGTTCATTAAAATTACTTACTTTATCTACATTAGAGGCAGTAAGAATATTTTTTGCATTTTCCACGGTCTTTTTAATCGGATATAGAGTATTTCCTAGAGTTACCTGTTCACTACCATAAGCATAAAAAGAAACACTACTAATCATTGAAATAACTAATAGACCGACTAACCAAGCTCGATGAGCAACAAATCCGTGAAAACTAAAGGTATTAGAAAAACTAGCGATTTTTTTCTGAATCGTCATTTTATAAAGAATAAACTTAATTTTTAAATCAGCCTTAAATCTTAAGCGATGTTTAGGCAGATTCGATAATTTTTGTTCTAAGTTGTCCATATTTATTCGCTGCTTAATATTCCTCTTAGCTTTACTAAACTGCGGCTTATTTGCGTTCTTACCGCCCCTTCATCTTTTTCTAATAAATTTGCAATTTCATTATTTGATAAATCGTCTGAATACCGCAGTAAGAGATGCTCTCTATCATTATCGTCCATCTCATTAATAATTTTAATAATTCTCTCAACTTCCATTTTTTGTCCTAGCTCGTTAGGCTTAGTCCTTAAAATATTTTCTACTTCTTCTAAAGGAACCGTTTTTTTGCTAGCTCGGTAGTGATTAATTAAATGATTACGAGCGATAGTAAATATCCAAGCTTGAAAATGTTGTTCTTCATCAAAGCTTTCAAAATTTTTAAATGCTTTAATAAATATTTCAGACGTCAAATCTTCCGCCAAGTCTTTATCAAAACCGGTCCTATATAAAAGATAATTGTATATTTTATCTTTGAATTGATTGTAGTGCCCAACAAAGCTTTGGGAATTTTTTGGCATATTGCATGATATTATACAGTTTTTCAGGAAAATTGTTACATATACCATTATATCTGTTTAAATGTAACAAAACAAACTAAAGGTTGTACTATATTATGTGAAACATTAATTCTTAACTAAGTGGTAAAATAAATTTTATTATATCACTTGCAAATTTTATGAAAAAATATCTAATTATGGGAATGTTAATAGTATTTGGAGGCGCATCGGCGTTATTTCTTACCTCGAAAAATGTCGAGGCAGCGACAACTTATACTATGGCTCAAGTTCAGGCTCACAATACTTCGGCTGATTGCTGGGCGGCAGTTAATAATAAAGTATATAATTTAACAACCTATGTTACTGCTCATCCCGGTGGTGCAGCCGCTATTAATGCTATTTGCGGCAAAGACGCAACTGCAGTCTTTTCTGCTCAACATAGTGGAAGTACCTCGGCTAATGCCATGTTAGTAACTAATTATATCGGTGATATTGCCGCTGTTGTAGTGGTTCCAGATATTACCGCTCCAACTATCCCAACTAATTTAACTTCCCCAACTAAAACAAAAAATTCTATACAATTAACCTGGACTGCTTCATCCGATAATAAAGCAGTTACCGGTTATAAAATTTATAAAGATGGTATTTTATTAGGTAGTACTAGCGGATTACAGTTTAATAGCACTGGTTTAACTGCTTCTACGTCATATCAATTTACAATTGCCGCTTATGATACTGCTGGTAACACCTCGGCTAAAACCGCAACCCTAACCGTTATGACTTTAGCAAAAAATACTACCGGGACAACAACTCCAAATATCTCTAAATGTCATCACGATGATGACCATGAAGATAGAAAAGAAAAGAAAGAAAGAAAGGAAAAGAAAGATAAAAAAGATAAACATGCAGAATATCGAAATAATTTTAATGCTCACACAAAAAATTTAATTCGTAAAGCTGAAAAAATTGAACGAGAAGACGATTAGGAATCAATCGTTTTCAAACGTTTTCAAAATAAGGCCCCATAAGGGCCTTATTTTTTGTAGTAATAAATTCTAACTAGGCAGCGGGAGTCCCTACAGCATAAGGACCGGATGGAATATAAAGTCTTAATTTTAATTCCTGGTCTAACATATAAACAGCCGAACCATTATCACCAATTAATTTGAGTTTATCAATTATTTCCATGGCATTAGCCTCTTCTTCAACTTGTTCATCTATATACCATTTTGTAAAAGATTCAAGCGCGTAATCTTTTTCTTCCCTCGCTAGCTCGTAAATTTTACCAATACAGGCGGTAATATGTTTTTCATGAGCTAAACCTGCCGAAAACATATCCAACATATTCTTCAAATTTTTTTCTTCTGGTTTAGCGATTGCCCTTAGTTCTGGTTCTTCGCCTCTCTCTATTAAAAATCTAAAGAATCCCAAGGCGTGATCACTTTCTTCTTGAGCTTGTACCTTCATCCAACTAGCTGCTCCTTTAAAGCCCCATTTCTCTAATTTAGCGGAAAAGGCTAAATAAAGATAAGCGGAATAGAACTCTTCATTTATCTGATTATTAATGATTTCTTTGGTTTTTTCTGTCATATTTTT
>CAIOGK010000060.1 GCA_903857815.1 Candidatus Falkowiibacteriota bacterium | reverse complement strand
TATGCAGCTTAATTAAATAAATATGATTTCAGTTATTATTCCACTTTATAACAGTCAAAAAACTATTGCTAAAACATTAGCTAGTTTAGAAAAGCAAACATATCAAGATTTTGAAGTTATTATTATAAATGATGGCTCAACTGATAATTCTGAATTGATTGTCGCAAATTATTTACAAAAAACTCAAAATAATAATTCTTATTTATTTCTAAATCAAAAAAATCAAGGAGCCCCAGCTGCTCGAAATAAAGGTTTTAAGGAATCCAAGGGAGAATTTATATTATTTTGTGATGCTGACGCTATTTTAGTAGACCAGGCATTAGAAATTATGCTTAATACCCTAATTCAGGTTCCTTCGGCAAGTTATGTCTATTCTTCTTTTAATTGGGGAAAAAAATTATTTCGTTTAGAAGAATTTAATCCTGATAAATTACGCAAAGTTCCTTATATCCACACCATGTCTTTAATTAGACGCGAAGATTTTCCGGTTGTTGGTTGGGACGAAAGTATTAAAAAATTTCAGGATTGGGATCTTTGGTTGACTATGTTAGAATCTGAAAAAATTGGTTTTTGGATTCCTGAAGTATTATTTAAAATAACTCCCGGGGGGACAATCAGCTCCTGGCTGCCGGCTTTTGCTTATACGTTTTTACCGTTTCTACCAGCGGTAAAAAAATATAAAAAGGCAATGGAAATTATTAAACAAAAACATGGTTTATAAAAAAAAGTGGCCATTAGCTATTTTGCTTTCTTTTTTGATGATTTTTTTGATTTCTATATTTGTGGTGGTTAGACAAAATACTTTCGATAGATTAAAAAATACGAGAATACAAAATATAGAGACTTTTACAATCAATAATCAAGCATTAAAATTAGAAATTGTTAGTTCGTCGACTGATAGATATCAAGGTTTAAGCGGAAGAAAAAGTCTTTGTTCTAATTGTGGGATGTTATTTGTTTTTTCAGATTTAGCGCCACGTAGTTTTGTAATGAGAAACATGCTAATTCCCTTAGATATAATTTTTATTGCTAACGATTATATTATTAAAATAGATAAAAATTTAGTACCAGAGGGAGCGAGTCCTAAAAATATTTATGAGAGCTTGGTTCCGATTGATAAAGTTTTAGAAATTAATGCCGGACAATCAGATGTTTTTGGTTTAAAAATTGGAGATAAATTAGAAATTAAGAAAGATGAATAAAATAAATACAAAAAATATCTTGATAATTTTAGGTATTTTTTTAATTTTAGAAATTATTTCCATTTTAGGATTTGCAGTAACAGTAGTTAATCAACTGTCATTTTTTTTGTTGGTCTTATTAATGCTCGTTATTTCTAGCTATAAGTTAGAGTATGGGCTGCTTATAGTTTTAGCGGAGCTGCTCATCGGCTCTAAAGGTTATTTATTTTATTTATCTTTAGGGGAAGGGAAATTATTGTCTCTACGATTAGTTATTTGGTCAATTTTAATGTTAGTTTTTGTAGTTAAGTTTGTTTTGCAACTCAAGCGTTCTGGTCTGCAATCTGAATATTTGAAAAAGATAAAGGATTTTATTTTTTTGCAATATTATTTTATCTTGGCCGGATTCATTGTGATTGGATTAATCTCTGCCTTTCTCTACAAAAATGATTTAACTAATATTTTCCTTGATTTTAATGCTTGGCTTTATTTTTTAATTCTATTTCCTGTTATTGCGGTTAACCTTAACTGTAAACAGGTTGCTAATATTTTTATAGCTGGGGCAATCTGGATAAGTTTAAAAACTCTAATTTTGTTAGCTATTTTTTCTAATAATTTTGTTTTTGCTCCACAAGCATATTCTTGGCTTAGAAAAACTTTAGTAGGAGAAATGACGCTCGCTAATGGCTGGAATCGGGTTTTTATTCAG
>CAIOGK010000059.1 GCA_903857815.1 Candidatus Falkowiibacteriota bacterium | reverse complement strand
GTATATGAATCTCCAAAACAAACTATTCTTATTTTATTCATATTTTTTAAATTGAATTTATATCTCAATTTTACCTCCAAAACTACACTAAAGCAAACAGAAATGACCAAATCTTCTGATAAACACCACTCCAAAACTCCAACAAAACATCCCAATTCCCCCTGTTCTGAAAAATGGTACCAGAACTTTTCAGAACTCTAATCATATATAGTAATTAAGTAAACATATTATTAAATACCCCCGTAAAATTGATTATCTTAGATAGTTAAGAGAAATGGCCAATAACTTTTCTTAACTCTGTTTTGATATAGATTAAGTGTTGGCCGGCTGCTGCCGTTTTTTCCTTTTTTGGCGGTATCCCCTCGGGGGAGCCGAAAAAGGAAAAGGCAGACGGCAAGTGAGACTTGAAACTAGAAATGCAGCCCTGCCGCTCCCTATATAATTAACTTGACTATACGCACACAGCGGCAGAAAAATAATTACCTTAAATAATAATTTAGCTAAAAATATATGAAATACATTCTATATGCTAGGAAATCTAGTGAAGATAAAAGCAAACAAATCCTTTCTCTTGAGAGCCAAGTCGGGGAGATGAAGAAAATGGCCGCTAACTTAGGTTTAGATATTGATCTAGTCTATACCGAAAGTAAGTCGGCCAAGTTGCCAAACAATAGACCGGTGTTTTTAGAGATGGTTAAGTTCTTAGAAAGTACGCCAGAAGATTACGGCATAATTTGCTGGAAGATAGATAGGTTGAGTCGAAACCCGATTGATAGTGGAAAGATTCAATGGTTGCTTCAACAAGGGCGAATAAAGGCTATTCAGACTAGTGATAGACAATACCTCCCTAGTGATAATGTGCTCTTACTAAATATTGAGGGCTCAATGGCTAATCAGTATATTTTAGACTTAAGTAAAAATGTAAAAAGAGGAATACAAACTAAAATAGAAAAAGGGTTATGGCCAAACTTTGCGCCCATTGGTTATTTAAATGACGGGAAAGGCGGAATCGCCGTTGATAGAGTTCGGGCTCGGTATATTAAGAAGATATTTAAACTATACTCAACTGGTAATTACACAATGAAAGAATTGGCTAATCAGATGTTTAAGGAGGGATTTAGAAGTCGTAGCAATATTAAATATCATAAGAGCAAGATATATAAACTACTTAAAGATTCTTTCTATTGTGGTACTATGCAGTTCCATGGCAAAGAATACGAAGGTAAACATGAGACTCTGATTACAAGAAAACTATTTTCTGACTGCCAGAAAGTAATGGAGTTAAGACTGCACCCTAAAAAGAAGCAACCGTTCTTTCATTTTCGGGGATTAATGAGTTGTGAAAAATGCGGGTGCTTGCTAACTGCCTGTCGTAAGAAGAAAAAGTATGTCTACTATTATTGTACTAATGGCCGAGGCGGATGCAGTGAGCATGATCATTATTTAAAAGAGGATGAAGTAATTAAAACTCTAGGTAATGTTTTTGATCGTTTATTGGTTAATGAGGATGAAGTAGAAATGATGTATCATAATACTAAAGAATTATTAATTAATAATAACCCGGAAAGACATGAGTATTTAGAAGCTAGAAATGATCTACTGAGCGAAATTAAAAGACAAGAAAACAGAAAAGATGAGTTATTTAATTTATTACTTGATAAATCAATTACTAAGGAAAGTTATAAGGCTAAAGAAAGCGTTATTAAAACAGAGATAAAATGTTTTAAGGAGGCGCTAGAAAAACTAGAAGATGAGCAAGAAGTTGTCTTAACAGAAAGTACTTTGGAACTTACAAAAGAATTCTTTTTATCCCCAAAAAAGATGAAAAAAGCGTTTTTCAAAGTTAGTTTAGATGACAAAAGAAAAATGCTCTCAAAGATACTTTGGAACTCGACCATAGACAACAAAAAATTAGCTAAGGTTAGTTTCAAAGAACCCTTTGAAACCCTAGCTAATTGCTGCGTCAACAGTGATATTGACAAACTGCGGAGAGTGAGGGACGCTATCAGAACTGAAATGAGACAGAATCCCAATCAATTTAAATAATTTTATTTTACAATAAAAAAGTTGACGTTAATTAAAATTTCTATCTAATTTTTTAAATCCAATTCCTATATAACTTTTGAATTAGTATATCCTTTCTTAAAATAAAATGCTCTTCTTCTGGCTTTGGTTAATCCTCCTTTTCCGTCCGGAGCAGTTGTTAAATCTTGGTTATTT
>CAIOGK010000058.1 GCA_903857815.1 Candidatus Falkowiibacteriota bacterium | reverse complement strand
TTATGGTATTTGTTATTTTTTATACCATCATTAATTAACCCTAATTCATCGAATATCTATTATTTTTTAGAACACCGACTCTACTTACCATTTGTCGGTTTACTGATAATACTTTCCCAAATAAAATTTTTACAAGAAATTAATTATAAAAAAACAATTTCCTATTCCTATGTTCCATTTATTGTTATTTTAGTATTTGTTTTTTTCTTATCAGCTAATCATTTGCCAAATTTTAGAAATCGTTTATCATTTTGGCAATCGGCCGTTGTTAGCTCTCCCTCCTCCCCGATGGCCCATCGTAATTTAGGGGCAATGTTATATTTTGATGGTCGAACTGATGAAGCCATTACACAATATCAGTTGGCTTTAGAGGATAATGCTTATGAGCCGATGGCCCATAATAATATTGGCTTAATATATATGGAGCGAGGCAACCTAGAGGAAGCTGAGCTCGAGTTTAAAAAAGAGTTAGAAATTAACCCAGGTTATGATAAGGCTTTAGCTAATTTAGAGGGTTTGCTTATTTTAAAAAACCGGTTAAGATAAGGGTATGTTTAAAAGTATTTTTAGTCGTCAAATTAATAGCATTACTGTCGCTGCTGCCTTAGTAGCGCTTTCTTCGCTAATCTCAAGGTTTTTGGGGATTATCCGCGATCGTATTTTGGCTGGCAATTTTGGAGCCGGGACTACTTTAGATATATATTATGCCGCTTTTAGAATACCAGATTTGATTTTTAATTTAGTAGTTTTGGGCGCTTTATCTGCGGGTTTTATCCCTGTTTTTACTTCTCTCATTAAGCATTGGAAAAATGACGGTGATGAGGGCTCTCATAATAAAGAAGCTTGGTTTTTAGCTAGTAACATTTTAAATTTTTTAATTTTAGGATTAGCCGCTTTATCCGTTATTGGTATTATATTTGCACCATTTTTAACCAAGTTAATTACGCCAGGGTTTAGTCCAGAAGAACAGGTAAAAGTAGCTTCTTTAACTAGAATTATGTTTTTGTCTCCAGTATTTTTAGGGTTATCGGGAATTTTTGGCGGGATTCTGCAGTCGTTTAAACGATTTTTAATTTATTCTTTCGCTCCTATTTTTTATAATTTAGGTATTATTATTGGGGCGCTATATTTTGTTGATATTTGGGGGCTAGCTGGCTTAGCCTGGGGTGTTGTTTTGGGAGCATTTCTACATTTTGTTGTACAAATGCCTGCGGCTTATAATTTAGGTTTTAGATATTTATTTAAGCTTTCTTGGGGAGATAAAAATACCAGAAAAATCGGAAAAATGATGATCCCTCGAACTATGAGTTTAGCAATTTCTCAGGTTAATTTAGTAGTAACAACTATTATTGCTTCTAGCTTACCGAGCGGTTCGTTAACGGCTTTCAATTTTGCTAATAATTTACAATCTTTTCCAGTAGGAATCTTTGGAATTTCTTTTGCGATTGCTGCTTTTCCAGCACTATCAGAAAATGCTCATAATAAAGAAAAATTAACTGAGCATTTTTCTAGCACTGTTAGGCAAATATTATTTTTTGTAATTCCGGCTACCATTTTAATTATTGCTCTGCGTGCGCAAATCATTCGAGTTGTTTTAGGAACGGGAAATTTTGATTGGCGAGCGACTTTTATGACTATGGACGCGTTAGGATTTTTTGCTATTAGTTTATTCGCTCAAGCAACTATTCCTTTAGTAGTTAGAGTTTTTTATGCTCGTCACGACTCTAAAACACCATTTTATTTAGGCCTGATTTCGATTGCCATTAATATTATTTTGTCCTTTTATTTAGGAAAAAGCATGGGTGTTGCCGGTTTAGCGCTTGCTTTTTCTATCGCTAATATTTTAAATTTAATCTTGCTTTGGGCTTGGCTTTATGTTAAAGTGGGAGCCTTAGATTTAGGCAATATTTTACTTTCAACCGCCAAATTTGTTGTTGCTTCAATCGGCGCTGGTTTAGCGGCTCAGATTATGAAAGTTGTTGTTTGGCCGTTTATTGATATGACTAAGTTTAGTGGAGTTTTTGTTCAATTATCAGCTTCATTTATTGTGGGGTTGTTAGTTTACGCTTTGTTCTGTTATTTATTTAAGAGTGAAGAACTTTTTGGATTAGTATCTTCTTTAAAACATCGTTGGCCTTTTAGAAAGGTTAAGGTTGAGGATCAGGGAGAAGCTAGAGGAGTATAAAAATATGTCAGATATAAATAAAATTAGAAATTTTTCTATTATTGCTCATATCGATCACGGTAAGTCAACTTTGGCTGATCGCATGCTTGAAATTACCGGAACAGTTGAAAAAAGAAATATGAAAGCGCAGCTTTTAGATGGGATGGATATTGAAAGAGAAAGAGGAATTACCATTAAGCTCACGCCGGTAAGCATGGAGTATAAGGGTTATAATTTAAATTTAATTGATACTCCGGGTCACGTCGATTTTTCTTATGAAGTTTCCCGGTCTTTAGCGGCGGTTGAAACAGCGCTACTTTTAGTTGATTGTACTCAAGGAATTCAAGCTCAGACGTTAGCGAATTTGTATTTAGCTTTAGAGCAAAACTTAACAATTATTCCAGTTGTAAATAAAATTGATTTACCAGCCGCTGATGTTCCTAAAACAAAAAGAGAAATTATTAAACTACTCGGCTGTAAAGAAGAGGAAATTTTTTGTACTTCTGGCAAAACTGGAGAAGGAGTTGCGGCGATATTAGACGAAATTATTAGCCGTAGTGAACCGCCTAAAGAGCCGGTTATTTCTGGAACAGTAAATTATTCACGTGCTTTAATATTTGATTCCAAATATGATACTTATAGGGGGGTCGTTGCTTATATTAGAGTTTTTAATGGTGTAATTAAAAAAGGCGATAAAATAAAACTCGCTTCAGTTCGTGCTGATAGTGAAGTATTAGATTGTGGAATTTTTCGTCCCGGTTATGTTTCTACGGGAGAATTAAGACCAGGCCAAATTGGTTATGTGGTAACTGGATTTAAACAAGTAGCCGATTGTCGTGTTGGTGATACTTTGATTTCCGGAACAAATATTGGTTTTGATAGTTTAGAAACTTTACCTGGCTATAAAGAGGTTAAGCCAATGGTGTTTGCTGGCATTTTCCCACGTGAAGGAAGTGATTTTAAGGAGTTAAGAGAGGCGATGGAAAAATTAAAATTAAATGACGCCGCTTTATCATATGAGCCCGAAAGATCTGATGCGTTGGGTTTTGGATTTCGTTGTGGATTTTTAGGGCTACTTCATTTAGAAGTATTTCAAGAAAGATTACGTCGCGAATACAACCTTGATTTAATTGTTACTATTCCCAGCGTTGCCTATAAAGTACTACAAACCAATGGCGAGGAAATGATTATTAGAACTCCTCAAAGATTGCCAGAACAAAATAACATTGAGACTATTGAGGAGCCATGGGTTGCTTTGGATATTGTGAGTCCTAAATTTTATATGGGCAATATTATTAAATTAGCTCAAGATAAACGAGGAATTTATAAAAATACAGAATATATTTCTGCAGAAGGTGAGGATAGCCGAGTTATTCTTCACTACGATATCCCTTTATCAGCGATTTTAACTGATTTTTATGATAAGATAAAAAGTGTCTCCGCTGGTTACGCTTCTATTAATTATGAATATTTAGATTATCGTCCGGCTGATGTCGTTAAAATGGATATTTTAGTTGCTGAAGATATTATTGAAGCCTTAGCAACTATAGTTTATCGAGATGATGCTAATCGTGAAGGTCGAGAAATAGTCGATATTTTAAAAGATAGTTTATCGAGACAGATGTTCGCTGTTAAAATCCAAGCGGCTATTGGGGCGAAAATAATTGCCGCAGAAAAATTATCAGCCATGAGAAAAGACGTTACCGCTAAACTTTATGGAGGTGATGTTTCTCGTAAACGTAAACTTTTAGAAAAACAAAAAAAGGGTAAAAAGAAAATGATGGCGGCTGGCAAGGGAAGCGTTGAAATCCCTCCAGAGACATTTGTAAAAATATTAAAAAGATAATATGAAAAAAAAGAAAATTGTTCGTGCAGTTTGGTTGTTTGTTTCTATCTTAGTTACAATTTCTATGATTGTATTTCCGCTCATGATGGGCTTCTAATTTAATTGATTTTAATTAAACTATGAAAGAGTGGCGCGTTCTACCTAAAATTGAACCGGAGTTTATTGCTCAACATGAAGGTATAAGTAAAATTTTTTTGCAATTACTGTTTAACCGGGGATTAAAAGAAAAGGCGGCAGTAATCAGTTTTTTAAGCGGTAAACTTGATAATGGTTTAGCCGTCTCTTTTGGTTCTGGGCTTGATTTCTATGATCCGTTTATTTTTAAAGATATGGCGGCGGCGGTTGATTTAATTATTGATCATATTAAAAAAGGTAACGGAATAGTTGTTTATGGAGATTATGATGCCGATGGCGTAACCTCGTCTACAATATTATTAGAAACTTTGAAAATACTTCATGCTCAAGTTGAAGTTTATTTACCAGATAGAGTTAGTGAAGGTTATGGTTTAAATAAAATGGCCATTAATCAAATTTTAGATGGCGGTTTTAAATTAATTATTACTGTTGATAATGGGATTCGCAATAAAGAAGAAGTCGCGTATGCGAAGTCTAAAGGTTTAGATATTATTATTACTGATCATCATGTTTTACCTGAAGATGAAAAAGATTTGCCAGATTGTTTAATTATTAATCCAGCCGATAAAAGAAATAATTATCCTTGCCCATTTTTAGCGGGCGTTGGCGTTGCTTTTAAATTAATTAGTGCATTACTTATAAAATCTAAATTAGAAGATAGCCAAAAGAAATTAATAATTGAAAAGAGTTTAGATTTAGTAGCGGTTGGGACAATTGCCGATATGGTTAGTTTACTTAGTGAAAATCGTCTTTTAGTAAAAAGGGGTTTAGAAATATTAAATCAAAGTAAGCGTTTGGGCCTTAAGGCACTTCTTAAGTCGGCTAAAATAAGTGGAGGCAAAAAAATTGAAGCTTGGAATGTCGGCTGGCAAATCGGTCCGAGGCTTAATGCCGCTAGTCGTTTAAGTCATGCTAATACCGCCTTCGGTCTTTTAACCGCTAATACTGAAGAAGAGGCGGAAACATTAGCTGAAGAATTAAATCAGCGTAATTTAAGCCGTCAGCAGATTACTAAAGAAATTACTGAACAGGTTGAAAAACAAATTGATTCAGAAAATATTCCTAATATCATTTTAGGAATAGCTGGAGAAGATGAAATTTGGAATGAGGGGGTTATCGGTTTAGTTGCTGGTAGAATTGCGGAAAAATATTATCGCCCGACATTAATTATTACTAGACTAATAGAGGAAGCAGAATTTGATATTGAAAAGAAAAAGTTAGTTCCTAAAAAAGTATCATTTAAAGGTTCGGGGCGCTCTATTCCCGAATTAAATTTAGTTAAGGCGATTGAAACGTGCGCTGATGAGTTGGATAAATATGGCGGGCATCCTATGGCTTGTGGTTTTTCGATAAATTCTGAAGATAAGCTTAATATTTTTAAAAATAAGATTAGCGCTTTAGCTGATAAAGAATTGGCCGGTAAAAATTTATCTCCAAAATTAGAAATAGAATCAGTTTTAGAAAATTCCGATATTAGTTTAAATTTAGCTGATGAAATAAATAAATTAGAACCATTCGGACAAAATAACCAACAGCCAAAATTAGCTAGTTACAATTTATTGATTGAAGATATTAGTTTAATGGGTTTTGATAATCAACATATTAAATTTAGATTATCCGGTTTCTGGGCTTTAGCTTTTGGAGCAGCGGAACAGTATAAACATTTTAAGATTGGCGACCGAGTTGATATTGCTTATTATTTAGAAGTAAATGAATTTAATGGTCGACGTGATGCACAGTTAAAAATCATCGATTTACGTTTAGCTGATAAATAAAAAATAATTTATTAATAAAATATGGGTATTGAAAAATTAATTATTTTTACCGATGGTGGAGCGCGAGGGAACCCTGGCCCAGCCGGTATCGGCGCTGTTTTATACGATGCATCCCATAATTTGGTTGCGGAAGTATCTGAATATTTAGGGATTGCTACTAATAATCAAGCGGAGTATAAAGCTTTAATTGCGGCCTTAAAAAAAGCTATTCAAATGGGAGCGAAGGAATTAGATTGTTATTTAGATAGTGAATTAGTAGTTAAGCAATTGAAGCGGGAGTATAAAGTAAAAAATAAAGAGTTAGCCCCGTTATTTTTAGAAATTCATAATTTAAGCATTAGTTTTAAAAATATTAGTTATACTCATATTCCTCGAGAAAAAAATGCTGCGGCTGATAAATTAGCAAATGAAGCGATGGATAGAGGAAAATAATCACTCGATATTAAAAAACCGCTAGTTAATTTACTGGCGGTTTTTTATAAAGTTTATTTTTTAGGACAAGCACTGGAGCTAACGTGAAGATGGTTTCCCTCATCAAGTGTGTAGGCGTTAGGGTCACAAGATTTAGCAGCGGCTATTAAAGCGGCCATATTATTTTCATCTCCAAAGTCAACAGCATAAGATTTATTAACATTAGTTCCGCCACCGTAATGGCAAGAATAACATGAGTGAGCACAGGCTACGGTTGAACACCCCGCTTTATTACAAGCACTTAAATCGCCAATGTGTTTTCCGTCGCTGATTGATGAAATAACACCTACGCCTGGATTTAATTTAGTTTTCATGCAGTTTAGTAAGCCACCCAGTTCTGGGCTAGCATCTCCTGCTTGATTTTTTATATTTGTTTGGAAGGACCAGGCAGCGGCATTAAACGTGCCAGTTAATGGACCAGCGAATTTATCGCAAGCTCCTTTTTTCAATGTTCCAGAACCGGTAACGCTTGATGCGCCAGCACAACCTCCAGTCCAGATATCAATTCTTTTCCCCTGGATAGCGCTGCCGGTATCAGTGATAGTATATTCTTTACCGTTAAAGCAAACTTTATCACCATAATTTAAATTACTGCAATTTGGTCCAGCAATGGAACCAATATATGGAGCGGCACCGCTTGAGGTGCGGTTACAATAATCAGCAGTTTGAGGGAATTGATTGCAAGGGCTATAATGTTTTCCTTTGCTAGCGAGAGTTACAAAAAATTCATCACAATTTTCTGAAGTATTAAGGCCAACGCCAACTGGGCAAGAACAGTTCATCGCGATTGCACAAAAAAACTTTTTTGTATCCGACCAGGTAGGCTTACAGTATCCGGTTGCATAAAAATTAACCCCATCTTTTAATTCTTGATCAGTTGCACAGCCAGCCGTTAAGGCATCGGTAGCTTCACCAGAATCTTTTGCTTTATTCAATTCGCTAACCTCCTGATTGCTAAGAGCGCCCATGGTTATCGGACGGAATTTTACCAACTCCGGGTTAACAGTAATTAACAAAATATAAGAAGAGAGTAAAATAATGAGCCCGGTAATTGCTCCAACTATCATTTCTTTTGCTTGCCCGACTTTTCCAGCATCTCCTCCGGAAATAAGCCATAATAGCCCCCCAGCCATTAATACTATGGCCGCTAAAATGCCGGCTACTTTTAGAGCGTAATTATAAACCCAAGTTATGTATTCCCCTAGCCAATTTATTTTACAAATATATTCACCATCGCCACCCTGAGTGCAAGTTGGTTGACTTAAATTTAGCCCCGTAAGATTGATTTGTAATTGAGGAATTTCAAATTTTGGCGCTCTTTCAGGATCATCACCAGAATAATAAGCAACCTTAGGACAACAGCAAACATTTCTAGCATAGCCTGCTCCGCCGCTACTTGCTTCGGGTGGAGTCCCAACACAAGTTTGACCGGCGACGGCATATTGTTCAATATCGTGATAGCAACCGCCAGTAGTTTGAGAGCCACCGTTTTCTGGATAACTTATAGTCATCTCTACTCTCCAGGCACACTCTTGGGCGGCAAATAGTATTGTTGGCGCTAGTAATAATGTTAAGATCGGTAAAATTAAAAATAGTTTTTTAATCTTCATACTATAGTTTATATTTTTTTATATTTTCTACCGCTAAATTTTGAATATATTGGATATCAGTTTCAGTTAAATGTTTGAAACGACCCTGTCCTTTTAAATAGGTATTTACTGGTTCAGGTTTAAAGTTAGAACTAATACTAGATGCATTTAATCTCCCATCAACATATTCTAAGATAGGATAGAGCCCAGTTTTAACCGCTAGTTTTCCCATTAAAACTGCTTCGTCATAATTTATTTTCCAGCCAGGAATACAGGGACTTAGAATTTGAATATAAGTTGGTCCAGAAATTGCTAACGCTTTTTTTACTTTATTTGTTATATCATCAGGAAATCCAGCCGCAGTTTGCGCAACATATTTTAATCCGTGCGCTAAAGCAATCGCCAACATATCTTTCTTTACTTGAGTTGACCCGATAGACTGTTCGCCGCTAGGAGTGGTAGTTGTCGCGGCGCCGTAAGGAGTAGAGCCGGAAGCTTGAATCCCCGTGTTGGAATATGATTCAGTATCGTAACAAATATATAAAATATTTTCCCCTCTTTCCCACATCCCGCTAATTAAACCTAGCCCGATATCGTAAGTTCCGCCATCCCCAGCTTGTACTAAAACTTTAGTTGTTTTATTTTTTTGTTTATCTAGAGATGCTCTAATTCCTGAGGCAACGGAAGAAGCGTTTTCAAATAAAGAATGAATCCAGGGTAGACCCCAAGAAGTTTCGGGGTAGGCAGTCGTTGTTACTTCTAAACAGCCTGTCGCATTAGCAATAATAGTATCCGCAGTTAAGCCGCGCATAACTGCCTGTACGGCCGATAATTGACCACAGCCAGAACATGCATTATGACCGGGTGATAGAAATTTTTTTTTATTTTTATTGCTTATCATAAATTAAATTTTAACCCCTTAATCTAAACAGCATTTCAAACCAGAACCACATCTTCGTCCGCCTAATTGATTAGTATCATCGCAGGTAGCAGCATTTGCTACGCAGATACCATAACCTCCAGATTTTATTCCACAAGGTTCTGATAGCTGACCGTCACTAGCCATGTAAGCTTTTCCATTGTAACAAATGAAAGGGGAATCAGTGCGGTCATCGTCAATCGGCCTTTTTCCATCAACGGCACCATTACAATTTAGTAACTTATTTTGGCATTCAGCGATTTCCGAACATTTACTTTGAACTATTTTACCATTGTAATATTTAATAAATTGAGAACAGCTTGCGGGATATGCGGCAAAACAACGAGAGAGTTGTGGAAATGAAGTATTATCATGAATGCAGCAAATTTCACCTTCACATTTTCCATTATTTAATTCTTTATCACTATAAAAAGTTCCGCTACCTTTAGTACATTTTAGATCAGTAGTCATCTCGGCGCCGCTACCATACTGGCAACATCCACGAATTTCTTTAGGAAAATATTGTAGGCTTATTGATCTTAGTTTTAATAATTCAGGGTTTACTGTATTGAGTAACATCCAAGCGCTAAAAAGAATAATTACCCCAGTAATACTTCCAGCAATTAAATCTTTAGCCTGAGTAACCTTAGATTCATTACCTGCGGAGGTTAGCCAAAGTACGCCTGCTCCCATTAGTACGATAGTTGCTAAGATTCCAGTAACTGCTAAGCCATAGTTATAAAATGCTTTTATGTATTTAGCCAATAAATCACTGGTCATAACTCCGCCGACCTCGCTACCAACATCTATTTGTCCAGTTTGCATGCCCGGGATTGGTATTTGTGGGTCAAATTTTAACGCGTCGGCTCCATACGCAATATTAGTTTGAACTAATAAAAGTGATCCCGAGATAATTGCTATAAAAGCAAACTCAATAATTGATTTTGAAAAATTAATTTTCATATTTAGCCGACGAATGTAATTTTTTTATTTTTATTATTTGAATCTTTAATTATTTTTTGAATAATTTTTTGGCTAATATCTTTTCCGCCTAAACCGACAATATAATTTTTAATATTTATTTTCTCATTTTCAAAAATGGCGGCTTTGACTTCGTTGTATAAGGGACCACCACTTCCTGGACTAATCGCCTTTTCTATTACCGCGATATTTTTACAACTTTTAGTTGCCTTTAGGATTTCTTCTGCAGGGAAGGGTCTAAAAGTAGTAATTTTTAAAAGCCCAATATCTCTATAGTCTTTCAAGGTTTCTTTAATCGTTCCAGCCAAAGAGCCCATAGTAATTAAAATAGTTTTTGGTTTTTTAGCACCCGAATATTCAACTAAGCCGTTACCGTTATCCTTAAAATTAAAAACTTTTTTTAATTTAAGATATTCTTTTTTAATTTCTTCCAGGCTTAAATTAAAATCTTGAAAAATATCTTCTCTAGTTTTAAAATAAGCATCCGATGAAAAAAATCCTCCCAGAGTAATTGGATTTTTTGGGTCAAGATAAGTTCCGGATTCTGGTTTATAGGCGGGAAGATATTTGCTGATTAAACTTTTACTAGGAATTGATACTGGTTCATAAGAATGAGTTAAAATAAAACCATCAACATTAACTAGGGCCGGTAATTGCATTTTTTCCGCTATTTTAAAAGCCAATATATGTTGATAAACCGCCTCTTGGTGGTCTTCGGAAAAAAATTGTAACCAGCCACTATCACGAACTGCCATGGCATCAGAGTGGTCATTCCAAATATTTATTGGTGCGGAAACAGCGCGATTTGCACAAGTCATAACTATCGGTAAGCGCATGCCTGAAATATTATATAAAACCTCAATCATTAATAATAATCCTTGTGAACTGGTTGCGCTATAAACTCTTGAGCCGGTAGCGCAGGCACCTAAGATTATCGAAGCGGCCGCAAATTCACTCTCTGCTCTTACGTATTCGTAATTAGCCGTTCCCTCAGCTTTGAATTTTGCTAAGTCCTCGACAATATGAGTTTGCGGAGTGATTGGGTAAGCGGAAATAACATCCGGATTTATATTATTTATGGTTAAAGCAATCGCCCTTGAACCCTCAAGAATATGATCTTTAACGCGTTTTTGTATTTTGATTTTTTTCATTTTATTTTTAATAATCTTCTTTCATCCCAATAACTTTTACCGGGCATTCTTTAGCACATAAACCACAACCTTTGCAATAATCATAATCAGTGCGCGGTTTTAATTTATTATTTATATTTATCATTTCAATACAACCTTCAGGACAAAGTTTTGCGCAAAGAGAACAACTAATACATTTCTCCTGGTCCGTAATTGGTCGATGTGTTCTCCAGGCTCCAGTTTTATTAGATAATGATGTATTCGGTTTTATAGCTAATGTTTTTTTCATATTTCTAATCATTGTAAGCTTGTTCAATTGCTTTAATATTTTTTTCAATTATACTGGCGCCTTTATCTTTGAATTTTTCTTGAATAGCTATTTTTAAAGATTCTAAAGATAGTAACTCTGAATGTTTAGCAAAAGCTCCTAGAATTACAGTATTAACAATATTTTTTCCAAATATTTCTAAGGCGATTTCGGTAGCGGCGCAAAAAAATACTTTCTTTGAAGGTAGTTTAGTTCGCAGAGTATAATTTTTAGGGGCGTTAATAATAAAAATTGTATTTTTACTTGCTCCGGTAGTTATATCCTCGGTATCGAGAAGGGTTACATCTTGAATTATGAGAACGGTGGGATTATAAATTTGCTCACGAGTTATAATTGGCTCTTTGGAAATTCGTGCATAAGATTGAATAGGGGCGCCTGTTCTTTCAACACCAAAATTAGGAAATGCTTGAGCATATTTTCCTTCATTGAAAGCGGCAATTGCAATTAATTCGGCGGCAGTTACCACGCCTTGTCCTCCGCGACCGTGAATTCTTATCTGTTCCATATTATTTAGTTCCCAATTGGATTAATCCTTCAACTATTTCTTGTAATTTATCGGCGGTTAGAGCTCCAGTTAGAGGAGCGTTATTGATATACCAAGTTGGGGTTCCTTTAATTTGTAAATAACTCCCATCTTCATAATCTTTTTTGATCTTTGGAAAATAACGCTCTTCCGTTAGACAAGTACTAAATCGGTCAATATTTAAATCTAATTCAACCGCTAAATTAGGCATTAAAGTTTTTAATTCTTTTTGGCTAATGTTAAATTTAGCTTGGTTTTCAAAAAGCATATCATGAGCTTCCCAAAACTTTCCTTGTTCTCCTGCGCAGCGTGCCGAAAGAGCAAGAAAGATAGAATTATCATGAAGGGGGTAGTCTCTATAAATGATTTTTACTTTATCTCCATATTTTTCGCGAATACTTTTTAAGCCGGCATAAGACTGCTGGCAGTAAGGACAGGCAAAATCAGAAAATTCAACAATAGTTATAGTAGCATTTTGGTTGCCATAAATATTATCAGCCGCGCCGTTAATAGCTTTTAAATAAGCTTGGCGACTTTCGGCTAAATATTGTTCGGAGGTTCCATTATTTATATTTTGTATTTGTTTTACAATATATATACCCGAGGCAATTACAAATATTAAAATAATAGTACCGATTACTATTAAAATAATCCCCCACCATTTTTTATACCAGGGACGTAATTTATTTTCGTGACGCGCTTTCATAGCGGCGTATTCTACTCTTTCTTTTAAGCTCATATTTTTTTTCAAATTGAAAAAATATCCAGTTTCCAGTATGCTTACATTATAACATAGTTTATGAAATTAATCTCTTGGAATGTTAACGGAATAAGGGCAGTTGCTAAAAAAGGTTTTTCTGATTTTTTAAAAAAAGAAAGCCCGGATATTTTATGTTTGCAAGAAATAAAAATTTCTGATGCCGCGAGAACTTTAGTTGAATTTGATTTTGCTGGTTATGATGAATATTGGAATTCCGCGCAAAGGCCTGGATATAGCGGAACGGCCATTTTAGTGAAAACTGGTTTAAAATTTTTTATTGGCGTTAAAAATGGTTTAGATATTAATAAGTTCGATATTGAAGGACGAGTACAGGT
>CAIOGK010000057.1 GCA_903857815.1 Candidatus Falkowiibacteriota bacterium | reverse complement strand
TTATATTTATATATACGCCTATTTTATAAATAACTTCGTGCTTTATATTATTTTTTTGATTTAACTATATTTTTTAACAATAAATATAGAATATAACCGACTATTATGCCAATGCCGGCTCCAACAAAGAGGCCATAATTTCCACAAGCTTCGTATCCACGTAAACCACTAGAATCATTAAACTTCCCATTATTTTGATTAATTTTGAGTTCATAAGTTTAGTGCTGATTTGATTATACCATATCTTAAAATCATAAACAGTAATCAGAATTCAAACCAATGCAGACCAATAAAAACAAGCTGTTTACTAAAATACCTAAAATATATAAAAAAGTTCGAACCAATTTAATACAACAAAAACGAGCATTTCTGCTCGTTTTTGTATTACTGGCTAGGGGATAGGGATATAGTTGGAACAATAACAGCTTAAAGGCAAATTTATGGATAATTTATTAATATTTTCGCAAACTTGATATTGAGTGTCTTTAGAATTTTCTAACGGCCTCAAATATTTTAATGAGTTTATTCCTTTTCTATGTTTTTTACTGTTTTTAATATTTCTGATAATTCAGTTTTGGTTTTTGTATCGCCATAAATATAATAAAGTGCGGCAGGCATGGCATCTACATTTAATTTCGGGTCTTCAGTATACATAATCTCTCTAAAAGGAAAATCTTTTTTGTCTGCTTCGGGATAACCAGTTGATGGCTTAAATCCGCCAATAATAATTTTCCCATTTGCACTCGAGACAATAAGCATTTCGTCTTTTTCTTTTACTTCATAATTTTTTGGGTATTTAATGGAAATTAGGTTTGATTTATATTCATTTAGTTGCTGCTCCTTTAAATCTGCCGGCGTTTGATTTTGCTGATTTACAACTTCTGACTTAATTTCAGGGATAGCTTGTCTTGGTTGGTTATTTTTCACAGTTTTATAGCTACACCCGCCCAAGGCCAACATCAAGGTTATAAGCGAAAAAATTTGGATTGTCTTCTTTTGCATATTCATATAGTTTTAAAAATAAGGTCTAATAAAGCTCGGGGTTGTGGAGGAAGTTATGAAACATATTGATTATAAAACAAAAATAGCACAAAAAGTGCTATTTTGTAAATTTGCTCGGAGACTGGTATATGGTTGGAACGGCATTAATAAATATACCCAGTTTATATATTTCTGAATTTTGATATAATATCTATACTATGAAATTAACTAATGACAGCTATATAATATCGATGGGTACGAAAAAATTCACCGAAAAATACTTTCGTGATGAAGACGGTTGGGTTAAAATTTCTGCAAAAGGTAATAAATTTAGAATGACAGCCGAACAACTTCTTAACCATTTATTGCCAGCCATAGCCAATGTAAAACCTGGTTTAATTTGGGAAGTAGAATATAAGCCCAAGAAAGAATTAGGTAATTCAAAAAAGTAGAGCTGTTTACCTCAAATAAGACTATAACATCTTTTTTATAAATAAAAACAGGCTTTTAAAGCCTGTTTTTTTACTTTGCTCGGGGACTGGGATATAGTTGAAACGGTTTTAAAATAAAAAAAGACTGCCTTATGTATTTAGCAGTCTATAGTCTTTGAGCTGACCAAGCCTAAAGTTTATTCCGAAAAAAGTTGATCGAAGACATCAATCATCGCCTGATGGACATTCGTGTCCAGCAACCTTTGTCGGTCAAAACGTTGTAAACCAAATTCTTTATCAAATTCGGTTTCGTTTAATGTTTTTGAAATTTTGTCGATTTCATCAATGGTTGCCTCACAGCTGAAGATGGTTGCTAAGTTGCGACCAGTAAAATAACCTTGGGCAATAGCTTCCCAGGAATAGAGATGATTACAAACAAATTTAAATCTGTTTAAATCAATGGTTAATCCACTTTCTCTTGCCACAGAACGAGCAGCCGCTTCCTCTAAGGTAGCATCGTTGAAGAATATTCTTCCGCCTAAACACCAATATGAATTCATTGGCAATACTACTCTTTTGGCTAGATAAATAGCCTCATCGGATCTGGTGTAAAAAACAATATCAACACATGGAATAATCATGCTTTTGACAATTGTTTCGTAGGTTTCTTCCGGAATCCAAGGATTTTTGCCTTGGATACTAGCGTTTTTTTCTGAATACGAACGAATTTGATTCATTATTTATAATTTTTGTTGTTAAAAAAACTAATTTAAGTAAATTTATTATATCATAATATTATAATTTTGTCAATAATATAACAAAAAATAGACTAAAATTAGTCTATTTAATGTATTTGCTCGGGGATAGGGATTTTCGCGCTCGCTTGGCGCCAGAAGAGCGCCAAACTCACTTGTCCAGACCAGCCGCTAAGCGCTGCGCTTGCTCGCGCTTATCGTCGCTCGATTACTCGAATTCGCTTCCGCTCATTCTCATATCTCGCTCGCTGTTTGTTCG
>CAIOGK010000056.1 GCA_903857815.1 Candidatus Falkowiibacteriota bacterium | reverse complement strand
CCAGAAGGGCTTGAGGTATGGATTTCCACCCAGATTATCTCTGGAAGAGATGCAATACAAGTTGAACTTATTCATGCATTACTATAATTATGAGAAAAAGCATCGGGGATTAGGCATGAATGGCCTAACCCCGATGCAAAAACTAAACGAGGCCTGCAGTGTAAACCTTTCGCTGCAATGCTACAAAATTTTACAGGTATTAAAAATACTGGTAAAGTAACATTAAATCACGCCTATTATAACTACCTATAATTATAGTTACACTAAAATACATTTTATGAATGAGCGTTACAATTTTTCTCAATCAAGAGATCAAATTGAAAAGGTAGAATTAAACAAAAACGAGTTAGATACTATTAGTAGGCTCGGTTTAACTTTTGATGATTTAGAGAAAATAATTAGTGGTCCGGAGATGGCAGAAGGGAGCTATGCTTTAATTTTTGAGTTGCCAGTTAGCAATCCTACAATTTTAGCAAAAGTTTGGAAAAATCCTAAAGACGATGCTTGGCGCGCTGATCATGAGAATGTGGCTTTACGTTTACTAAATTTACATAAATTCAAAGAAGCGCCTCACAATATGGGCTATTTAAAATCAGAAACTATCCTGTTTGAAGAAAAAATAGATGGCAATCTTATAGATAATTTTGACAAAACCGCTATTAATCAATTAGCGGAAACTATGTCTAAAATTCATTCAATAGAGCTCAATGCTTACGGTAAGCCTTTAACAAAAAGAAAGAAGGGCACGCAAAAGGATTGTCTAGAAGATGAATTAGAAAAATTACATATTAAATTAGGTTTTTTGTCTGAAGAGAATCAATTAGAGATATTGTCATTAATTAAACAAGCTATAGAAAAGATTAAAAAAGAGGTAAATGATAATTCTGAAAGTTTTTATGCTAGTGATTTTACTCTTATCCACTTTGATTTAAATCGTAATAATATCTTGCGATCAAATGATAATAGCAAAATTATTATAATTGACTGGGAACAAGCCTCGGCTGGTGATAGTGCCATGGATATAGCTAAAATGTTTCTCAAATTGAATTTTAATGAGGAACAAAAAAATGACTTTTTATTAGAGTATGAAAAAAATATTTCAAAAAAAGATTATTATTTTGAAGATCGGTTAGATGCTTATTGTCCCTTGGTGCTTGTTAATTCTATTTTGTGGCGAATTGGGGTTATGAAAAATATCCCTGAAGAGTCGTCAAGCACAAATGAAAAGGAATTTTATAACCGTGTTAAAGATAATCTGGATCAGGAAACTATTCAATTAAAAGAATTTTTAAAAAGCTAATAATGAAAATAATTATTTTACTATGTCTATAATTGATTTACATTTTCACTCGACTTATTCTGACGGAAAAATGTCTATTGAAGAATTGGCCGCGCGAATAAAAGAAAGAGAACTTAAATATTGTGCTTTAACAGATCATGATACTGTTGCTGGAGTTGCTAGTCTTAAAAATTATTTAAAAGATTCTGATGTTATTGTTATCCCTGGAGTAGAACTTACAGCTTTATTTGGTGAAAATGAAATTCATATTTTGGCTTATGATTTTGATATTGGTTTTGTTGGAAAAATTTTAGAAGAACGCAACGCTTTAGTGAAAAAACAAAAGATAGAAGAGCTGCGTCAAGCTAGTGATTTGTTTATTTTAAATGGTTTGCAAATTAGTGATAATTTAGTGCCATCTGAAAAAAAACCAGTTGGTTATACTTTGGCAATGGACATTTGTAGCAAACAATTTAATCAAGATATTTTTTTACAGAGACATGGAAAAATCTTAAGCCCTGATGATATTTATTTTGAATATACAGCTCCTGGAAAATCTTGTGCTGTTGCTAGGAGCGGTGTTAGTGTCCAGTGGCTATTAAGTAAACTAGAAAATAAAGTTTCTGATTTTATTATTGCTCATCCATTTTTACAAGTTAGCGTTGCAACTAAGCCATTATTGGCAAGTGATATCCTTTCTTTATTAGAAATGGGCATAAGTGGTTTAGAAATTTATCATGATAAAACAGCTGGTGATAAAATACAGTGGTTAAAAAAAATATGTAATGAGAAAAATTTAAGTTATACTGGTGGTTCCGATTTTCACAATCGTCAAAATGATTTAAATCTAGGGTTGTATGGTCAAGACTTAGAAGTTCCAAGCTTTAACCTTTCTAATTTTAAATTAATATAGCATATATGGTTAATGAAGCTATTATTGAAGAGGTTTCGCTCATTTTAAAAAATAAGTATAGAAAGTTTCCCTCAATCATTTCCGCTTATATTTATGGAAGTCTTCTGACCACTAATTTCTCAAAAACTAGTGATATTGATATTTTATTTATTGTAAGCAACCTAGAGGATCCTAATAAACTTTTGAAAGAAATAAAAACCATTAGAAGTAGGGTTAAAGATTTTAAATTTGATATTAATGTTGTTTTTTTAGATGAGTTTACTAGGCGTTGGCACATTTATCGGCCACCGACTTATTTTTATTGGATTAAATCTCGCAATTTATTGCTTTGGGGGAAAGATTTGATTCAAAATATTGATGAGTCAGAAATTACTGCTGAGTCATTATTTAGACGAGCTGTCGATTTAG
Source organism: Candidatus Falkowiibacteriota bacterium (assembly GCA_903857815.1). Taxonomy (GTDB): domain Bacteria; phylum Patescibacteriota; class Patescibacteriia; order Patescibacteriales; family UBA12465; genus UBA12465. The sequence goes on along the minus strand of CAIOGK010000056.1, from coordinate 680 downwards.
CTCAAAGCAGTCGTTCCGTTTATTTAAATGGTAAGGATGATTCGTTTTGGGAAAATAAATATAAAAGATGGGTCAGTACCTTGATTTGCGAAATTAATTATCTAGATGATGAATTAGAATTTAATTTTAGTTTATGTACAAAAAGATTGATCAAGAAATATCCCCGTTTAAAAAATATTAAAATTCTCTTTAAAGATAAGCCAACAATGGAAGAAATTTCAAAAGTAGCAGAAGATTTAGTTTGTTTTTTACGTAAAAACTTTCTTTAAAATTTATGAAAATTTTAATGTTAACGTCTCGCTTTGGGTCTGGTTATGGCATGGGGTACTCATCTTATAAAGAAGCTAAGTGTTTCGCTGATTTAGGTCATGATATTACTGTTGCGCATTGCAATTCCGATATTGATGCTTATGTTGATAATCGTATAAAATTTATTCATTTATCAATAAAGAAAACAAAGTTTATTGATTTTGTTTTCTTTTATTTTTCGCTTAAAAAGTTTTTTAAAGAAGTTATTAGTATTAATGAGTTTGATTTAATTTATATTCAGTCATTGGAGTTCGGTTTGTTAAAGCTATCAGCAATAAAACAGCCAATATTTTATTTTTCTCGTAGTTCAATGGTTGGCTTGAATAATGTTTTAAAAAAAGAAGGAATTAGAAAAAATTTATTTAATAAAT
>CAIOGK010000055.1 GCA_903857815.1 Candidatus Falkowiibacteriota bacterium | reverse complement strand
TTGATAATACTCCCAAATTTTTTCTTTACTTAATTTTTCCAAACCACTTTCTGGAATACACCCAACTACTTCATTAAGCTTATCGGAATAAAATCTGATTTTAGAATTTACTTCTTCCATAAAATCAATATCTCCCAAAAATTTATCAACCAAGTGTTCCCCACCCTCATGTGCATCGGCCTTATCAAAATAAAAACAAAGATTATAACCATGATAAACGCCTACTATTTGTTTATAAGCATGACCGCCCGGCTCTTGAAAACCATTAGTAAAACAATAAAAAGGAATTGCCATAAACCAAGGGCTGATGTTTACTATTTCTTCAGCTAAAAACCAATCGTGTTTAAACATTTGCTCCAAGCTATGATTATTATTTTTTGTCATTAACGATTTAAGTTCATCAATTGCTTGATAATTTTTATTTAAAAAGTAATATTTTTTCTTACCAATAATTTCTTGACTTACTATTCCTTCTTCAATCAAACTGCTTAATTCCCTGGAAACATTAGCACTATTTTTCGCCAATGAAGTAGCTATTTCGCCTAAATAGAATTTAGCCCCCTCAGATTGGCTTAGGAGTTCTAATATTTCATAAGTCGTTTGTGATTTGAATAAATTTTTCATATATTTGTCTACTAGACAACAAAGATTGTCTTACAAACAAATAATATCGCAGAACACCAAAAAAGTCAAGGCCTCTCTACATAAAATGCTAATAATATGGGGATAAAGTGTTATATATTGACAAATTACTAATAATGTTATACGATACAGAGATTGAACATTAAAAATTTTTATTATAAACCATAGGCAAATGCCAAAAAAACCTCTTGTCCCGTAGGCTACGGGGCTAATTATGGATGAAACGTCTAATTTACGTGCGTCATGGGCGCAAAGATGGCGAAAACATTGCCACCGAACAGCTGGCCGAAATTCAACAAAATGGAATCCCGGGGGTAAACGACCTCGTAAAAGGTCAAAATCTTGTGATGCATGAGGGGTCCCTGTTAAATAGGACTAAGCAAACACTTGATGCTTTTGCTTGGTATTTAAACCACAACCCCGAACATGGTTGTCTGATAACCAGATGGCTGCCAGCTGATTGCCGTCTTGGCAACGAAACAATGTTTGCTAGATTTTTAGAAAATGGCGAAATCGCCGCTGAAGCAAAAAACACAAACTGGCTGCATGCTTTCAGCCAACATGATGTTGGGTTTTTAATCGAAACACAGGCGGAAATGATGAAGGCAATCAAAGAAATATTTGCCGCCACGCAAGATGACAGAACTATTATCTCTGTTGGCCACACCCCATTAATCGAATGGGTTACTTACGCCTTTGATGCTCATGATAGGCCGGCTCGATTTAGCCGTACTATTAAATTGCCAGAACTGGCCGGATTCGTCTTCACCGAAGACCATGGCCAGATATCAGTGACTGGTACAATCGGACTGCAAAGTCAAAAAATTTACCTTTAAAATCTGGACATGAAAATTACCGCTGTTCTGCATTTCAATAAAGCCCAGGGCTTTATTGATTCCGAGGCTTTAGAATTAGCCGCCAATCCCAGTTTATCCCTACAAGGATTTGAGGAAGCTCTAGAAATTGCCCCCACAATCAAAGCCATGGGACCTTTTGATGGGATGTTTACATCTCGCTTAGCCCGCGCTTTAGATACTAGCTCAGTTCTAGCGATGTATCTTGATATGGATTTTCAAACCATTCGCGAATTAGGCCAAGCTGGCAACAAAGAAGGAAACAAAATTATTATGTATCCCGGATTTGAGGATTATTCTTTTCTTGGATGGCAAAATAATGCTATCTCTGCTTTAAAAAGGCTGGAATTAGCTGATTATCAAAACATCTTGATTGTCAGCCATCGCCCTATTGTTGGAGCATTACACGCCTTCTCCAAAGGTATAACTAATGAATCTGGCATTGCTCACGTGGTTCTTAGCGAACTCGGAAACGAACCAATATTCAAATTTGAGTATATCGCTGGCATATTGTACTAGGAAAAATTAGTACTCTATACAATAATCCCGACGAACTTAACACTCGCCGGGATTTTTTTATAAATATCTTATTTAAATAATTAAACTCTAATTTTATCAGCGACATTCATGGATTCCTTAATTGCCTCTTCAAAAATTTCCCGACGTCTAATTATTTTTTGTATTGTTTCTTGAGCAACTTCGATTTCTTTTTGCCCTCCTTTATCCTGATAAGTTAATTTGATAGTTTGCTCCTGGCCTTTATTTAAAATATTAATATGAATACCTTCTGTTTCCGCCCAGCCATTTTTTAAATCTACAATAAATTCATCACGAGCTTTTGCTCCTTCTTGTTCTTTTAAAACCTCCGCTAAAAATGGCTCAGTTACTGATTGATGAGTCGCTAAATATCTCTCTAAATGAGCCGGAAATTCTTCGCCAGTTTTTTTCTTATCAATAGCTAATCTATTAAAATTATTACCAACTTTTGTATATTTATCAACCATTTCGGCGATATTCCCTGCCTGGCGCAAATAAGTTGTTGAAACTAAGTCGCCTTTTTTAATTGCTAACATATCGCTTTCATTAGCAAGCCAGTCCATATATTTACCGGCCTTAAAAGCAGCCATTCCTTCCGCTTCAATTGGTCCATCAAGACTAAAGCCTAAACGTTCATCGCGATATATTTTTTTACCAATTTTAATTTCTTCAAATATTTTTTTATCCATCTCTTCTAGACTATCCCTAACACCAATTTTTTCTTCATTTGCCCCCATAATTAACATTGCTGTTTCGGCAGTTCTATCCATCGGGCTCGCTCCAGCAACTGATACATTAATATCGGGATTCATTTGCAAACCCTTTTCATGCGCCAGCTCTCGTCCTTCAGGGGTTAGCAATAATTCTGAATTTGGACGATTAGGGTCATTTTCTTTTTTGCTGTGTCGGAAAATTTCTAATCTAACTTCGGTTTCTAGGGGCTTTTCTGCCTCCGCTTGTTTTTCCGGAGTAAATTTAAACGGGTTAAACATATTCTTTTATATAATTATTTATTTAGTATTTTAATAATTCCCTGACTCGCATCTACCTCTAACCAATCATCATCTTTTATTTCCTTACTAATATGAGAAATCCCCACAACACAAGGGATTTTCATCTCCCGACTAATAACAGAAACATGAGCCGTAATACCGCCTTCTTCAGCCACAATAGCAGCAACTCGAGATAGAATCGGTACAAAATCTGGACCAGTATTCATAACAACCAGGATATCCCCCTTATTTACTTTATGAAAATCTTTTGGTGAATGAACAATTTTAGCTCGTCCGCTTACCTTGCCAGCACAAGCCGTACGTCCTTTGAATTCGCCGGTAATATTTTTAGAATAAGTTAAAAACTTTTTTTCATATTTATCAGCTAGAGCGCCAATATGCCTTGTCCTAATTTTTCCAGTTAAACTAACAAATACTGCATGTCTCTGATAAACCGAGGCTTCCTTTTTATTATACTTACCAGTTAAAGCCAACACAATGGCATCGGCGTGGCTTAAGTCTTTAATAAAACCAACATTAAGACCAGTGCGTTTAGATATTTCTTGAAAAATTATTTCACCAAATAACTGCAGTTTATTAGTCGAAAATTTAAAGTAATCTTTAAGATAACTCACTTCGCCGGCAACTTTTGCTACTTTTTTCTCAGCTTGAGATAATTTAGCAATCACTAATCTTTTTTCTTTCTGCTCTTTTTTAAAATTATTTTTTAACACTTGTAAAAGTTTCACTGGGTTCTTTTTAGTTAATACTAACAATCTATTTTCATAGCTCGTTAAAGTTGCTAGCGGCTCATCATAATAACCAAGGGTTAACCAATAAAACTTATCATAAACCTTTTTTAATTCTCGCTTGTAAATATCTGACTTGATATTAATTTTTTTGTTTTTTACTTTAACAGCTAGAGTTAGTAAGGCAATATTTTCTTGAGTCGCAAAACTTTGGCGAGAAGAGGCCGATAATAGACTGCTGTAATCTGCAGTTTTTAAATGTCCGGATGAATTTTTAAAATACTCCAATACGCCGCGATCTATTAAACGTAGAGTCATGGCCGCTTTATGTAATTCTTGAGTTTGAAGATAATAAAAATTTAAAAGCTCGCTTAATTTTTTATTATTTAACTTAACAACATCCAAAGAACTAATATGTTTTATGGCCTCCTCGCGAGTTTCCGTTAAATAATTCTCTAGCCTGACTAATAATTTCGGCTGTTTAGAAAATTTATCCAACACTGATAAAAAATGATACTTATCTTTCAGGGCATAATAAATTTGAAATTTGTTCCCTTTATATTCAACAATAGTGATAGTATTAATGGGAAATAAATAATGTTTTTGCCAACAATAATTAGCTACCACTTCCGCAATATATAAATGAGAAGAGCGGCTAGCTTCAGGAATTATTTGATATCCGCTTAAATCGATGGTTGTATTCCCCGCTACTTTATTTTTCATATTATCTTTTTAATATTTTAACGATTCCGTGATTAGCATCGACTTCAATTAAATCACCATCTTTAATAACTTTGGTCGCAATTTTTGTTCCAATAATACAAGGGGTTTTTAATTCGCGCGCGATAATAGCCGCGTGACAAGTTAGCCCACCCTCATTAGTAACAAAGGCGGAAGCCTTCTTCATGGCTTGCAGAAAATCAGGTGAAGTCATATACGTAACCAAAATATCGCCTTTTTGTACTTTAGAAACCTCCTTAACGCTCAGAACAACTTTAGCGATTCCTTTAACACAACCCAATTGAGCGGTCATTCCTTTAATTTCTGAAACGTCCTCGTTAATATTTTTAGAAGCAAAGATATTACCGTCCATCATACAAACTTTCCCTTCATAATCTATGCAGGACATATTGCTAGAATATTTCTTAGGTTTTCCGGATATCAAATCGCTAAATTGGTAATATTTTAAATTTTGAAAACTTATTCCATATTTTTTAGCCGCTTCTTTCAAAATTGGACGAGATAAAAATATTAATTCATAAAAAACGTCAGTTCTTCGCGTTCTAAGATACACTAATTCCCTCGCCTCACGATAAATACTAATAAGCGGCTTCGGAATTTCGGGATAAATATGAATCTTATGTTTTTTAAGATTAGCTTTATGTTCAGCTAATTCTTGTAAACTATAAGGCCGAGAAAAACCATCACGCGCTCTCATCCAAGAATATTTTTTTCGAATAATTTTTAAATCAACTCCGGAACGCATTTCGTCCTCCATAAGTTCCAAGGAATTTTTTTTATCAGGATACGCCGCATCACCAATATACTTATCAATATCAGTCAAAATATATTTAGCGGTTTTAATTTTCATTTCATTCCATAAAACATGTTCCAACATGTGCGCTGACCAAATATATGAACCGGTTTTATGAAAGATATTATCTAAAATCAAAAGCTTCTTCTTAAGAGGAATGTTTTTATCCTGACAAAGATTAATAATTTGGATTCTACTTTTTTTATAAAAAATCTCTAGACTATCAGATATCTCATTAACTTGATGAACTTTTAACCAGTCTTTTAAAGTCGGGACAACGGCATCAAATATTTCATCGGACCAATACCAATGACCCTCCGTAAAAACAAAGGATTTTAATTCCCAACCATTAAGACCAATCTTTTTAAATGCCTGTTTAGAGGCTGAACCAGTTAAAAGAGACATCATGAAAGCATAGAAATTACGCTTTAACCAAAGTTCCCATTTATATTTTAAGGCGCTATCTAAAACTTGCTTAGATGTTTTAGTCATATTATTTTATTATTTTAATTATTCCTTTTTCAGCATCAACTTCAACCAGGTCACCATCTTTTAGTGCTTTGGTAGCAATTTTTGTTCCAACAACACAAGGCTTTTTTAATTCTCGGGAAACAATTGCGGCATGAGAAGTAACTCCGCCTTCATTAGTAATAATTGCTGCCGCTTTTTTCATCACCATCATAAAAGAGGGGGATGTATAATGGGAAACTAAAACTTCTCCGGTTTTAAATTTTTTAAAATCTTGCGGGCCCAACACTAATCTTACCCTCCCCCTAGTTAATCCCGAAGAAACGGCGACTCCTTTAATTTCTTTAACCGCCGATTCAACTGCTAAATATTTATCGATTATTTTTTTAACTAAATTTGGTTGATAAATAAAAAATTCATGTTTTCCATTTTCGCTAGCTGGCAAAAATATAATCATTTCGCGCCTAATTCTTTTTTCTAACAACTCCCGTGTTGGTAAAACCCCTTTTTCTAAATACAATATTATTTCTTGATTAGTAAGATTAACCGCATGATAATAATTAAACCAAATAAAATCTTTCTTAATAAATAGCGCTAATTTTTCAAAAAAAGCTCTCATCTCGGCTAAGGCCTGATTATATATTTCTATCCTATCAGTTCTTATGTTTACATATTCATGAATAATTTCAGCCATTAATTTATCTTTTCCAGCTAAATGTTTAATGGCCTTGCGATAGGTGTGTTTATTCTCTAAAATAGTCGCTTTATATTTATGGACCGCCCTTACAACATCGCGTTTTACTAATTCTCTTTTTCTTTTATTTATATCAATCTTATCTAATAACTTTTCTTTCAGAGAATACTCATTAAGCCAAGCGTATTTTTTAATTAGTTTATCATAATTAACTTTATTTTCCATGGCTAATAACTCAAGTTGAAATTTTTGATAGCCAAAAAGCTGAGTAGGTCCGGAAATAGCCGTAATTAATTCTATATTTTTAGCTTTATTAACAAAGCGGGGATATAAATCATCTTCTATTATATAAGGGGAAATAAAATAGACGCTAAAAGCGGTTAAAGTTTTATCCCAATATTTATAAAAGTCTAACAAACTTTTACGTTCGGTCTTTATACTTTTTGCACGCTTTCCACAATCTAACAAATTGTTACCTAAAACCGTATAAGCTAAAAAATGTTTTTTAAAATTATCACCTCGCAGTAATTTATCGACAAAGCTCTTATATTTTTTATGAGCCGCTTTTTCAATCCAAATACTATCTTTCCCGTCTGGCAGAGGGGTATATAAAGAGGATATTCCTAAAATATGGCGACAAAAAATACCGACAATCCCAACTCGCTGAACGGTAAAAGGCCGAGAGGCCATCACTTCATATTTATTTCTATTTCTAATTATTTGGTTGACTAACTGATTATCGGTCATAACAATCTATTATTTTATTATCTTAACTATCCCCTTGTTAGCATCGACTTCTACCATATCCCCATCTTTTAATATTTTAGTCGCATTTTTTGTTCCAACGATGCAAGGTTTTTTTGTTTCTCTAGCGACAATGGCTGCATGACTAATAATCCCGCCCTCATTAGTAACAAAGGCGATAGCCATTTGCATGGCAGGCAAATAATCAGGATGAGTAGTATTAGCAACCAATACTTCCCCTGCTCGAAAATTCTTTATATCTGAAATATTTTTAATTATTCTAACGCTACCCTTCACTGCTCCGCGATAAGCAATTAGACCGGAAATTTCTTGAGAATTTAAATTGCTACTTGCTTGCAACATTATCCTAGTATATTTTTTAGAAATATTTTTTGAAAAAACCACAGGAACTTTATTGTTAGCAACAGCAATAATGCAATTAGATTTTCTCAATTTAATTAAATCTAAATCTACAGTATTCTTAAGTAAAGCCTCTTTTATTTCCGACAAAGTTAAATAACCCAAATCATCTTTTTTAATTTTAAATTTTTTGGCAATCGCTGTGAATAAAAATGACCAATAATAAACCTGCTCTCGTCTTAATTCGTCCCGCCAATCTTTTAAGAAGACGAGATAAGGAGCTAATTCTAAAGATTTTTGTTGTTTACTATTTGGCTTAATAATACTAATAACCTTATTCAAAGCAATAAAGCTTGCAGTCTGCAATTTGTTATTTTTTTTCAATGCCCGGAACCAGGAAAGCTTAACCGGCTTTGACCAAATAAGAGAAAAACTATCTAAAAATCGATAATCATCAACTAATTTTTGCAGATTATTGCAGCTAGCAATTTTTTTTCTAATCTGTAAATTAGCAGTTTCTTTCCATGGCCGATAAACCGAAGCGGTTATCTTCTCTCTATCTTTTTCTTGATGAGATTTTTTTATTAACTCATCTAACATTCTATCAAAATCAGATTGCCACGTTTCTAGCCCCGCCCAAATAATAACACTGTAAAAATTAGTAATTATATTATAATCTGGATAAAAATCAGCTAACGCAGAACTTAGATTACTAAAACTATTATCTTTATCTATTGTTTTATTCCAGCGCTTAGCTAACTTTTTTGTTTTACTTAATATCAAGAGACCTTTTTTATAATGTTTTATAACATCATCAGGATGATTTAAATATTTTCTATAGATATAACGCCCCATCTTTTCAAAATTTGCCTCAGTATAATGAGTTACTTCTCTATTAACCAAATTAGTAAACAAAAACTCTCTATTTTTTATGCCCGTTTCTTTTGCTAAATTATAAAAAGCCAAATCTATTTCAGATATAGTTGTTAAATCGGTATCGGCCCGAGATAATAATTTATGCCACTTTGTAAGCATCTCACTCATCGAAATTATTTTTTATTATCCTAACAACTCCTTTACTCGCATCTATCTCAACTAAATCACCGTCTTTTAATATTTTAGTCGCATTTTTTGTTCCAATAACACAGGGCTTCTTCATTTCTCTCGCTAAAATCGCCGCATGACAAGTAATCCCCCCTTCATCGGTAATAAACGCTATCGCCTTTTTCATAATCATAACCATGCTCGGCGTTGTCATAGATGCAACCAGCACATCACCCCTCTTAAAATCATCCATATCTTTAGGATTGTTAATTATTTTAACGGAACCAGTTATTAATCCCGGAAAAGCCGTGCGACCATTAATTATCTTATCAATATTTTTTTCGGAAACTAACTTTTTAAAAATATTTAATCTCTTGCCTGATACAACCTCGATTTCCCCATGACTAAAACAAGTAACATATTCTTTTTTTCTCTCTTCTAAGACTTTGTGATTCGGTATTTTATTATTTATAATTTCAAGATATGAACAATACATTAAATCTTCATGAGTTAGGCCTCGTTCAATAGCAAATTTACTTAAAGCTTCATACCAAGCAAAAAAAATCTTATTAAAAATATCAGTCCTATGAGTACGATAATAAATAAAAAACTGCATTACATCGATATAATGTTCTTTGCTCTTTAATAATTTTTTAGCACGCTTAATCGCCTTGCTTGTTTCGAGTCGGTTACTATCATCTAGAAAATTTTTATCTTTTTTAAGAGAACTTAATATTTCTTTCGCTTCTTTAGGAGTTAAGAACTTATGCTTACCATAACGAGAAAAATTCCAAGAATGATTTTTGATAAAATCATCGATATTTCCAGTTTTCAACAACTGTCTTTTTGCTATTTGGTCTAAATTTAAGTCCAATGGTAAATTGATATGCGACATTAATACCTTAACCTCGTCTTCATTAGTTGTTTTTAATAATTCATTTCTTAAAGTATCTTCTATAAAATCATCACAAATATGATACAGGGATAAGGTTGGCTGATATTCAAGATAA
>CAIOGK010000054.1 GCA_903857815.1 Candidatus Falkowiibacteriota bacterium | reverse complement strand
TGATTTACTTATCAATAAACAGTCGCCAAGATTTGAAATTCCAAGTAAAAAAGAGGCTGATTATTTTTTTGAAATTACGGATGAAGTTTCTGGTGAAAAAGTGTTTAAAGAGGTTATAAAAATAGTTACAGAATAAAGTTACTTATCATAAAACTGTTTCAATCTTATCCCAGTCTCCGCGCATTGATATAAAAACGAGCCGAAAGGCTCATTTTTGTTATATTAAATTAATTTAAATATTTTAGATATTTTAGTAACTAGCTTAATTTCATTTGTTAATTATATTTCGAATATCTCTAAAGTAAAATATATTTGACCCCAAAATTTTTTGGTGTTAATATATCAATATATATTGATTAGAATCCGTACCAGGTTAAAATGCTAAACACTTATTAGTTTTTTAGATTGATTATTTGTCTTTATATAGCTAAAATAAAAATATAAGTTATATAAGTTATTAATATGGAAAATCCAAATTTTCTCAAACAAAAATATAATCTTCATAATAGCGAAGAAGTTGAAGTAGCAGCCTTGCGCACTGAACAAATAACGGGTGAAAAAATTCCGCAAAACCCAGATGATCAGATTCAAAACTACCTTGACCGGCTGGAGCGCTTGGCTTTGGATCCAGAAAAAGAACAATCCAAAAAAACCCTGAATAACGAATCACGACCAAGGGCGCTAGCCTTGCTTAGAGAAATGGTGATGAATAAATATGTGAGGTCAAATAAAGAAAAGATGGCTGAAGGCGCGGCCAGGGTTGAAGAACGAGCGGCTCAGGAAAGGGGTATGGAGGCGCACTATGGTGAAGCAGAACTTGAACAAAGAGGTGAAATTGCTGTGACTGATTTAGAAAAATCTTTGGATAACTGGATTATGTATCTTTCCAATCAAAACGAACCATATCCAGTCTGGTTTAGGTATTATGCTTTTCGCAATGTTTTGGATATGGGCGATTTTGATAAAGATAAGGGAGAATTTACTAAACGCTCCCAAGGTAGTACTAAGCTATTTCCAGACATTGATCGTGGCGCTCTGGCTTTTGTGGAGGAAAGAATTGAGGCCGCTAAAGATTCTGTTACCCTTGAAAAAATACAGCGAGCGCAAAAAGGGACTGGAACTCCAGCTGATCAATTATTGACTAAAGCTCAAGCCGAAGCTTTCGCTACAATGAGTTTTTCCAAACAATACATCGAAGGTATCAAACAAAACGGCGAAATAACTCCAGAAATGAGAGAAATAACCGAAGGTAAATGGGTTAAATATCAACAAGGAACTGATCCGACCTCTCTCTGGGCCTCTCTTCAGAACAAAGGCACGACTTGGTGCACCAAGGGTTTTGGTACGGCTGAAACCCAGCTTAATGGAGGAGATTTTTATGTTTATTATACTAATGATAAAACCGGCAAAGCAGCTATTCCTAGAATTGCCATCCGCATGCAAGAAGATGGTATTGGAGAAGTAAGAGGTGTGGCCGATAATCAACAGAACCTCGAGGGAAATATGACAGAAATTGCTGAAGCTAAGATGAACGAATTGCCAGGAGCCGAGTCATACCGCAAGAAATCCAGCGACATGAAACAGCTCACCGCTATCGAGAAAAAGGTAAAGCAAGGTCAAGAATTAGATAGAAATGAATTGCTATTTTTATATGAAATAAATTCAAAGGTTGAAGGTTTTGGTTATCAACGTGACCCAAGAATTCAAGAAATAATTTCAACGAGAAATCCTAAAGAAGACGCGCCAATTGTGCTGGAGTGTGAGCCAGAAGAAATTGCTTATGGTCAAGAAGAATACGAGGAGGCAATAAAGGATAATAAAACAATTAAAGCCTATATTGGCCCCCTATTTTCTAAGATCTTCTCGCAAAACATAGAGCATATTTACGCCTCATTTCCAAATGGCAGAATTGAAAAAGCAGAAGCCACTATTGGCAATAAAACTAAAGAAGAACTCATTAGAGAACTGGAAGAAAAAGAAAGTTCGACTAATCCTGCCGATAAGATTTATATTTCTGATTCCGCTCGAAGCATGCTCCAAAAACCAGAATTTGCAGCGATAAGCCAGCCGGAAAAGATAAATTTAATAAAATTAAAGGTTCAAGACTTGGGATTTGAAAAAAATCCAACCACCGACCAACTTTATTCTAGAGCCGAGGAATTAGGTTTAAAATTATGTCCTCCAGAAATCGGGCCACATTTAAGACTAAACTACCAAACAGTTTTTAAAAGAGAACAAACTAAAGGGGGATATTTGCGTATTGGCATGAAACAAATTACCAGCTCGAGTGGCTACCCGGACGTATTCATCGTGGTTCGCGATGATGATGGCAAGCGGTGGCTAAGGCACCATTGGGCCGCGCCGGAGCTCAAGTGGAATCTTGAGCGTGAGTTTGTTTTTGCCCGCAAGTAGACACTTAGATTCTTAGGTTCTTTGAGTCTTTTGTTTCTTTGTCCCTTTGATTCTTTGTTCTTCTTTGTTCTGATTTTAATTTTTATATAAACAACTCTATTGTTTTTGTGTAATTTGTTTGTTAAAATATTAGAACCTTGGATATTGAGGAGTGAGAAAGCGGTTGGTCCTTCAAGTAGATGGCGCTTTTGATCAGTGAATTAATATCAATTAAAACCGGTTTTAGCCGGTTTTTTGTAAATAAATATCAATATTATTGGTTCTATCGTAAAAACATTAAAAAAATTTAATGAGCAAGTTTTTTAGATAAATAATTAGAAAATAAATTAAAAGTCATCTATGGAGTTTATTGGAGAAGCAATATCATTCATCTTAAATATCGATGTTTATTTGGGAAAAATAATATCTCAGTATGGAATCTTTTCATACGGGATATTATTTGCCATTATTTTTGCGGAAACTGGCTTTATTTTCACCCCATTTTTACCAGGAGACTCTTTGTTGTTTGCGGTTGGCGCTCTTTCGGCACTTGGTTCATTTAATATTATTTTAATTGTTTCATTATTGTGGTTAGCCGCTTTTTTGGGTGATACTGTTAATTATTGGATTGGTTATTACTTTGGTGAAAAATTAATTTCAAATCCTAAAATTCCCATTAAACAAGAGCATATTAATAAGACGCAAATTTTTTATGAAAAATATGGTGGAAAAACAATCATTTTAGCAAGATTTATTCCGATTGTTCGTACTTTTGCGCCCTTTGTAGCTGGAATTAGTAAAATGAACTATAAAAAATTTGTTTTTTTTAACGCGCTTGGTGGTTTTGTGTGGGTTTTTAGTTTAACTTTTCTTGGTTATTTTTTTGGTAATATCCCCCTAATTAAAAACAATTTTTCGTTAGTAGTTTTAATTATCATTCTTTTTTCTTTATTGCCAATTATTTTTGAGTATTTTAAAAAACTTACCAAGAAAAGTTAAAATAAAAATTAATAATTTTAAACTTATGAAATGTCCAATTTGTGAAATTGAGTTAGTGATGACTGATCGTCAAGGGATAGAGATTGACTATTGTTCAAAATGTCGAGGTATTTGGCTCGATCGTGGGGAATTAGATAAAATTATTGAAAAAAGCGCTCCTATAGAGAGGGTTGATAATAGTAGCTTTAGAGAGTCAAGAGAGTTTTTTAGGGGTGATGATGACCGACATCATCATGACAATAATAACCATGGTTATAGCAGTCATTCTGGTGGTCGAAAAAAGAAAGGCATCTTGGGAGAATTATTTGATTTTTAATTTTTAATAATATGTATAATTTTGAAAAGAAAGATTATCAGAAAAAATTTGAAATTATGTTAGTAGATTGTGATTTGACTATCATGACCTTAAATTATTTACAAAGCGCAGGCATTAATCAGCTTAACGAGATTACTGATTATACTGAAGA
>CAIOGK010000053.1 GCA_903857815.1 Candidatus Falkowiibacteriota bacterium | reverse complement strand
GGTCGTTTAAATGTTGTGGAAAAGTTGCCATTCTTTCTAGCTAGTACTTTTATTTTAGCGGAACTTACTTTGGTTGTTTATTTTTTACCTTTAAGTTTTAATATCCTTGGTTTTTTAATAGCTGTTTTTTATTATCTATTACTAATGGCATTACGACTAGCTTTACGTAATGATTTTTCTGTTAAAACTTTACGCCTACCTCTTATTTTTAGTTTAATTCTTATTATTATATTACTTTTAACTTCGCGTTGGTTCTAAGTACGGTTAATAACCTATTCTATATGTCAAACATTGTAAAAAATAATCGTCTTCTGCCCGCTATAATATTATCGGTAGTTTGTGGCTTGATAGCTGGGGCAGCCGGTGAAATAGTTACGCGAGTTTATTTTTTGAAAGATTTCTCAGTACCGTATTTTAATAACGAAGTTAATCTAAACGATTTAAATAATAATCGTTCCAATTTAATTATTAGAGACGCAAAAAAAGTTGTTGTAAGCCAGGATATCAAGGTAAGTGAAACAATTAACTCCATTAGGCCGGCATTAATTGGAATTTTTAAGGAAATAGATGGTAGCAAAGCGACCTCGACTGATTATTATAAACTTGATGAACCATTTTTGGTTGGTTTAGCAGTTACTGCTGATGGCTGGGTAGCTATTTCTATTCCAGATGATATTAAAAAGACTTTAAATATTAAAAATTATGTTGCGATTACTAGTGATCGCAAGGTTTATAAATTAGACCAAATTGCTGGGTTTAACGATTTACCTGGTAGTTTAACATTTTTACACTTAACTGCGGCTAGCAATTTATCTATTAAGAAAATTGTTTTACGTTCAGATATATCTTTAGGACAATCAGTATTAGCAATTAATGGTTTTAGTAATGTTTTTTTAACTTCGATATCTTCTTTTAAAAAAATGTCCCCGGTTTTAAGTAGCGATTCCTTAAATTCTAGATTTACTTTCGCAGGTGACATGGGGGATGAATATAAAAATTCTTTTGTTTTTAATTTAGCTGGCGATTTAGTCGCGATAATTGGAACCGACAAGGAAGTTATCCCCGCTTTTTCCTATAATGCTTATTGGCAGAGTTTTTTCAAAAAGGGAGTAATTTCACAGCCAGTTTTAGGAGTTAATTATCTTGATTTAAGTTCTACAAAATCTTTGGGTATCAGCCTTGAAAAAGGCGCTTGGTTATATAAAACAGAAGGAGCTTTGGCAGTTTTAAAAAATAGCCCCGCTGAACTAGCTGGCTTAAAAGAAGGCGATATAATAACTTGGATAAATAATCAAGAACTTGATGCTAATAATGATTTAGCAAATATAATTTCTAATTTTAATCCCGGCGATACGATTACTTTAACTTATCAAAGAAATGGCATTGAAAAGGAGGTTAATATTAAATTGGGAGCAAAAAAATAAATTATTTTTTATGAAAATTAATTCCATTAGTACTATAAAAAATTTAGCGGGCAAAAGAGTCCTGTTGCGCGTTGATTTTAATGTTCCGCTTAAGGATAAAAAAATCAAGGATGATTATAAAATAGTTGCGGGGTTAGAAACTCTTAAATTATTATTAACTCAGAAAGCGAAAATTATTATTATTACTCATCTTGGTGACCCGGGGGGTAAAATTGATTTAAACCTTTCAGTTGCGCCGTTAGCGGCTCGTTTACAAAAGGTTATCGGAGAAAAAATTAAGTTTATTCCTGAAACTGTTGGTAAAAAAGTCGAAGTTGCTATTAATAAAATGCAGCCAGGAGAAATAATATTTTTAGAAAATTTACGTTTTAATAAAGGCGAGTTGGCTGATGAAATAGTTTTTGCGAAGCAGTTAGCGGGTTTAGCTGATATTTATATTAATGATGCGTTTGCTGTTTCTCATCGGGCTCAAGCCTCCGTTTCGGCTGTGAAAAATTATCTCCCAGCTTGCGCTGGTATTTTAGTAGAAAAAGAATTACAAGCTTTAAATAAAGTATTAAAACCTAAGAAACCTTTCGTAGTAGTTATGGGCGGTGCTAAAATAAATACCAAAGCCCCTTTAATAGCTAAACTATATTCTTCAGCGAGTCAGATTTTAGTGGGTGGCGGTTTAGCTAATAATTTTTTTAAGTTTAAAAAATTAGAAATTGGTCGCTCTTTATATGATTCTGATAGTTTGACGGTAATTAAGAAAATACTGAAAGGGAAGTCTCAGGATAAAAAAATAATTTTACCGGTTGATGTGATTGTAAAAAGTGCGACTGGGAAAATATTTGTTAAAAAGATTAATGAAGTTAACAAAAATGAATCGATTCTCGATATTGGTCCCAAAACAATTATGCTTTACGCGGGGTATATAAAGAAAGCGCAAACTATTATTTGGAATGGTCCCATGGGAAAGTTTGAAGAAGAACATTTTAAAAATGGCACACTTGCCGTTGCTCGTTTAATAGCTGCTCGTTCTACTGGAAAAGCTTATGGATTGGTTGGCGGCGGGGAAACGGTTGAAGCCCTTAAAGCTAGTAGTATGATGGAATATGTTGATTGGGTTTCAACGGCCGGAGGCGCCATGTTATCTTATTTGGGTGGCGAAAAAATGCCGGGACTTAAAAAAATCATTTCATAATAAATTAAAATATATGCCAAAGATAAAAAGCCTTACCGCTAGAGAAATTTTAGATTCTCGTGGTTGGCCGACTTTAGAGGCTGAGATAATTTTAGATAATGGTTTAAAGGCTCGTGCTAGCGTACCGGGGGTTTCTCCGGTGAGTGTTTACGAGGCCGTTGAATTACGTGATGGCGATAAAAAGCGTTATCAAGGCTTAGGTGTCTTAAAGGCGATAACAAAAATAAATGAAGTAATTGCTCCGGCGTTAGCGGATATTGATATTTTGAAACAAGCGGAAATAGATAAAAAATTAATTGAGCTTGATGGTACGGAAAATAAATCAAATCTTGGTGTTAATACAATTCTCGCCGTTTCTTTAGTTTGCGCTCGTGCGGGCGCCGCAATTAATAATCAAGAATTATTTGAATATTTAGGAGAAACTTTTTCTTTAATTAATCCCGGAATGCCAACTCCTATTTTTAATATTTTTAATGGTGGACGTCATGCTGATACTAATTTAGATTTTGAAGAATTTTTAATTATTCCTAAAAAAGCTGGCGCCTCAGAAATGGTTCAAGAGGGGGCGGATATTTTTCATGCTTTGGGAGATGAATTAAAAAATTCCGGTTATGATACTGATACGGGGGTGGAGGGTGGTTATGCGCCAGATCTTGATTCCAGTATTGAAGCGATAGAACTAATGTTAGCGGCTTCTATACGGGCTGGTTATAACCCGGGAAAAGACTTATGGTTAGGCGTAGATGTCGGTTCTTCAATTCTGTTCGAAGAAAATACCAAACGCTACGTTTTTCCTTTAGATAATGCCTACTTTACATCTGATACTCTAATTGGATTATATGATTCCTGGTTTAAAAAATACCCAATTATCTATTTGGAAGATGGGTTAGCAGAAGATGATTGGAAAAAATGGCACGATTTAACTGCTGAATTAGGTAAAGATATAATGATAGTCGGAGATGATCTTTTCGCAACTAATATTAATCGCTTGCGCAAAGGGATTCAAGAACAGGCAGCAAATTCCTTGGTAATTAAGCTAAATCAGGTTGGGACCTTGACGGAAGCTGTGGAATGTGTAAAATTAGCCAATAAACATAATTATCGGGTTATTGTATCTAGTAGGAGTAGTGAAACTAATGATGATTTTATTGTAGACTTTGCAGTGGCAGTACGCGCTGATTATCTTAAAGCGGGCTCCTTATCCCGAGGAGAAAGAATTTCTAAGTATAATCGTTTAATAGAGATTGATAATATCTTGAAAAGAAATGGAAAATAATGATGGTGGAGAATCTGATTTACAAACCTTAAGGCCTAAGCCAGTATTTTTATTATTACTTGATGGCTGGGGAATCGCTGCCGCCGGAGAAGCAAATGCTATTAGTTCTGCAAGAATACCAAATTTTTTCAAATTAGCTAAAGAATACCCAGCGGCCATTTTAGAAGCCGGCGCCGGAAGTGTTAATGCTAGATATTTAAGATTAGGAGCTGGAAAAAGTTTTGAAGATGAAAACAGTGAAGTTTCAAGCGATTTAACAAAAATTATTTCTGATAATGGCTTGAAACAATTAAAAATTTTTGACAGTGAGCGATTAGCTGCTTTAACCAGTTTTTTTAATGGCCATAGAGAGGAGAGAATAATTGGCGAAGAATGGCTCGCGATTTCTTCTAAAAATGATAAACAGTATTTTGATATTTTTTTATCTTTAAAAAGAATTGTTAGGGAATCACTAAAAGCAATTAAAAGCGGGAATTACGATTTTATAGTTGCGGCGGCTCCTATTTTAGATTCTGCCGCTTCGTCTCTAGGTGCTGTCGATATTATTAAAGCCGCTGAAGCGCTTGATAAAGCTATTCGTCAGTTAGCAAAAGAAATTGTTGATCGTCAGGGAGTTTTATTAATAAGCTCTACTCATGGAAACGCGGAGAGAACAAAAGACATGGTTACTGATTTAGTTGATAAAGATATTACCGATAATCCGGTGCCGTTGATTATTGTCGGTCCAATGTTTAAAGGTAAAACAATTGGGTTAAAAGATGCCCCCGATGGAGATTTGAGTTTATTGGAGCCAGCTGGAAATTTGGCCGATGTTGCTCCGACAATTTTAGATTTATTAGAAATTGAAAAGAATGATTTAATGGCCGGAGTTACTTTGATAGTTAATGATTAAATAAAATATATAAATAGTTTTTTTAAAGTTTCAACACCTTAAATTTCTGATCATGAAACAGCTAGTAATTAATGACCGCGAAAGAGAAATTCTTTTAAAGTTAAATGAGCATTTTAAGCTCAATTTAGCGACGGAAGATTTGGAAAATCGACCAGGTATCCAGAAAGTTCTGGACTTAGCCTGGAGAGAAAATACAGAAAAGCTACATGATTTGGGTATTCCTCAATTTAAAATTGCCCAAATGTATAGCGGGATGCTCGGGTTCAACGGATTTGTCAGAGATTTTATTCATTGGCAAAAAGTAGAACCATTTTGTTGGGTTGAGTATGCATAAACATACGGATTCCCAATAAAAAAAGCCTTGATAATTTAATCAAGGCTTTTTTAAATATTTTTTATAAAGTTTAGAAAATCAACCAAGAAAGAATACTGGTGAGGATACCAATTGTCGCTCCTGCTAAAACTTGTACTGGTGTATGGCCAATTTTTTCTAGTAATTTAGGATATGAGTTATCAAGAAAATCATCCTCTTTTAAATCTTTGACTAAAATATTTAAAGTTTTCCCATGTTGCCCTAAATAATTTCTTAATCCAATCGCGTCTACTATTACTATAGTTGCAAATACAAAAGCAACGGCAAAGATGGAGGATTCTAAGCCAAGTTTTAGTCCGATAATTGTTGTTAAAGAGGTAACAACGGCGGTATGTCCAGAAGGCATATCTGAATAAGCAAAAATATCGTGCCAGACAATCTTCTTTTTAAAAGATTTGATAATTACTTTTAAGCCCTGAGCAAGAGTAAAGGCAATAATTGGGGTAAGAATAAAAATATACATAAATATAAATTGGTCGTCTTAGAGGGCGACTTTTTGAGATATTTTTAAATATCGAGATTTTTTACTTTTGTAGCGTGAGTTTGGATAAAATTTTTGCGAGGAGCGACATTATCACCCATTAACATATCAAAGATTTGGTCGGCTTTAGCGGCATCTTCAACAGTTACTTGTTTTACAATACGACTTTCGGGATTCATGGTTGTTTCCCAAAGTTGGTCGGGGTTCATTTCTCCTAAACCTTTGTAGCGTTGAATGTTAATTTTAGAAACTTTTTTAGCATCTTCGGCTTGCCCTTTTTTCTTTCCAGTTTTTGTTTCTTCTTCCGGAACTTCGATTTCTACATTTTCGCCATCTTCATTTTCTTCGCCAATTTCAATCGCTTCTTCTACACCACCTCCAAGTTCGAGAATAATCTTTTCTTTTTCTTTGTCGCTATAGGCATAACGAATAGTCGTTCCTTTTTTAAGCTGATAGAGTGGCGGTTGAGCGATATAAACATGGCCGCTAGTTATGAGTTGAGTAAAATGTCTAAAAAATAGAGTTAATAGCAAGGTTCTAATATGAGCACCATCAACATCAGCATCAGTCATGATTATAATTCGGTGGTATCTTAATTTTTCTAAATCAAACTGTTCATCAATATTAGTTCCCATCGCAATCACTAAATTTTTAATTTCGTTATTAGCTAACATTTTATCTAAACGAGCTCTTTCGACGTTTAAGATTTTTCCACGTAAGGGAAGAATGGCTTGAAATTTACGATTACGTCCTTGTTTTGCACTTCCGCCAGCGGAGTCTCCCTCTACAATATATAATTCACATTCTTCGGGATGGCGACTTGAACAGTCGGCTAGCTTACCAGGTAAAGTCATTCCTTCAAGAGCGCCTTTTCTTAAAATGGTTGCGCGCGCGGAACGGGCAGCTAAACGTGCTTGCGATGATAAAATACATTTTCCAACGATGGCTTCGCCTTCTTTCGGATGTTCTTCTAAAAAGGTATTAAAAGCTTCGCCAAATATTTGTTCAACATAACCTTTCATTTCCGCATTACCAAGCTTTCCTTTAGTTTGGCCTTCAAATTGCGGGTCAGGAAGTTTAACGCTGATAATCGCGGTTAAGCCTTCCCGCACATCTTCACCGGTAAGATTTTCCTGTTTTTCTTTAATTATATTTTTATTGCGTCCGTAGTTATTCAAAGTTCTAGTTAAAGCAGTTTTGAAACCGATTAAATGAGTTCCGCCTTCAGGATTATGAATATTATTTGCGAAAGTCATCACGGTTTCATTGTATTCATCATTATACTGAAGGGCAACTTCAACTTTTGAACCGTTAATATCTTTATCAATATAAAGGATTGTCTCATTTTTAACAGTTTTATTGCGGTGCAAAGATTTTATGTATGATTTAATACCGCCCTCGAAATGGAATTTATATTTTTTTAATCTATGACCCTTGCGTTCGTCAGCAATACTAATAGTTATTCCTTTGGTTAAATATGATTGTTGTCTTAGACGGTCAAGAATTTTTCCCCAATTAAATTCTAATTCAGTAAAAATAGTTGCGTCGGGTTTGAAAATAATTTTTGTTCCGGTTGCTTTGCTCACGCCAATTGCTTTAATTGGTTTTTGCGGTTTACCAATTTTATATTCTTGTTCCCAAATTTTACCATCGCGATATATTTCTGCTCGTAAATATTCACTCAAAGCATTAACAACCGAAACGCCAACGCCGTGAAGACCGCCGGAGACTTTATAGCCGCCATCACCAAATTTACCACCAGCATGGAGTTTAGTTAAAACCGTTTCTAAAGCCGAAACGCCAGTTACTTTATGTTTTTCAACTGGAATACCGCGACCATTATCGGTTACGCTAACCATTCCATCTGAAAGCAAGGCAACATCGATTTGAGTTGCATATCCCGCCATTGCTTCATCAATTGAATTATCGACTACTTCCCAAATGAGATGATGTAATCCGGCAGCAGAAGTTGAGCCGATGTACATTCCTGGTCTTTTTCTGACTGGGTCTAAACCCTCAAGGACAGTGATTTGATCGGCTCCGTAAGCATTGCCCTTTTTAATTTCTTCTTTACTCATAAAAAAACAAAAATTCCCGATAAACAGGGGTATTTATAGTTAAAAATTTATTAATTATCTGCTAATATTTTAGCAAAAATATCTTAGGAAAGCAAGGGAAGAAAGAACTATAAATAAGCTGATATCGTATGAGTTCTATTGACTAAAATTGAGTTTTATTTTAAGATGATATGAATTTTTGTACCTTAAAATAACCCTTTAAATTAGTTAATAATGGAAAAAGAAATTATTCAATCAAAGGGAACAGTTGTGCTTCCAAAAGTTGTTGTTTTTACAACCGTGTCGAATGCCTTTGCCGAAGAGGGTGTTGCCATTAGTCGATTGTTTGAAAATATTCTTTCTTGGCGCGGAATTAAATCTTCGCTAGAAAAGGAAATTGTTTGTCAAAGAGTTGTTGACTCCGATATCAGTAAGCTAAATGTACTTAGAAGTTTGCGTGATAATTTTATGCCACTCGATGCCTCTGACATTTGGCGCATAATAAGATTAAAAAACAAAAATCCTGAAACTAGATTACGTGATGATGGTAGCTGTAATTGGTTTTTGGTTGGCGATAACCGCGGCGTAATATGGTGTGCAAAACTTTTTAAATCAAGACATTCCGGCTGGAAAGCTGATTTACTCCCTGAAGCCAAGTTTGAATATGGTGAATTAATATTTTCTGGTCAATTTGCAAAATAAGACTAAAAATATGATATGTGCTCGGTTTTCGTTTAATGCGGAAACCGGGCTTTTTTTTATCAAAAAATAATGTTATTATAAAATATATGTCTAAAATATTAGTAACCGGTGGTGCCGGTTTTATCGGCTCAACTTTAGTTGACCAACTTATTTCCGAAGGACACGAAGTTGTCGTAATTGACGACTTGTCTTCCGGGAAAAAAGGCTATCTTAATCCGAGAGCGGTTTTTTATAAAATTGATATTCGTTCTGAAAAAATAAATAAGATTTTTAAAAAAGAAAAGTTTGATTTTGTATATCATTTAGCGGCGCAAATTGATGTTAGAGTTTCAGTGGCTGATCCGCGTTTGGATAATGATATTAATACCTTGGGCGGCTTAAATATTTTAGAAAATTGCTTAGAATATAAAGTTGGAAAAATAATTTTTGCTTCTACCGGCGGAGCAATTTATGGTGATGCGGAAGAAATTCCGACTACTGAATATGCACCGACTTATCCCGTTTCTCCTTATGGAATTCATAAACTTACTTTTGAAAAATATTTAAATTATTATTATCAAGTCTACGGTTTGAATTATACAATTTTACGATTCGCTAATGTCTATGGCCCACGTCAGTTTAAGGGCGGAGAGGCGGGCGTGGTTGCTATATTTGTTGATAATGCCGTAAAAGGTTTAGAAAGCAAACAATTTGGTGATGGTCGACAAACTAGAGATTTTGTTTGCGTATCTGATGTAGCCGAAGCTTTAAGTTTGGCTAAGGGGATTGATTGTCGCGGAGAAATAAATATTGGCTTAGGAAAAGAAATTAGCTTATTAGATATTAGAGAGCAAATCGAAATCGCCTTAGGTGAAAAAATAAAAATTAAAGAAGAACCAGGAAAGGCAGGCGAACAGAGAAGAAGTTGTTTGAGTCGCCAGCGCGCTAAGGATGTTTTAAATTGGGAACCAAAAATAGATTTGGCGGAAGGTATAAAAAAGACAATCGCCTGGGCTAAAGAAAATTTGCAAAAATAATATGAAAAAAACTATCATCGCTAATTGGAAAATGCAGCTGGGATTTAAAGATAGCCAGATGTTAATTAAAGAATTGAAACAAAAAATTAAGAAAACTTCTTCAGAGATAGTTATTTGTCCTGATTACTTATCCTTATCATCCGCTAGTTCTGTTTTTAAAGGAACTAATTTTAATTTAGGTGCTCAGGATTGTGCCATTAAAGCTAGCGGCGCCTTAACCGGAGAAGTATCGCCCGTTAGTCTAAAAGAAATCGGTATACGTTATGTTATTATCGGCCACTGGGAAAGACGTACAGTTTTAGGAGAAAATTCCGAATTAATTAATGCTAAAATAAAATCTGCGCTTGCCGCTAAGCTTATTCCTATCTTATGTATTGGAGAAAATTTAGCGGAAAGGGAAGCGGGGTTAGCTAAAAAAGTTTTGTTAGGACAAATAAAGGCTGCCTTACAAGGAATCAATATTAAAGTATCTTCCAATTTAGTAATTGCCTATGAGCCCATTTGGGCCATAGGGACAGGCGAATCCATTATTCCTTTTGAAGCTAATACTATCCATACCTTTATAAAAAATGAAGTTAATAAAGTTCTAGGTAAAAATATCAGAGTAGTTTATGGTGGTAGCGTTAATTCGTCCAATTCTTTTGAATTCTTAAAACAAAAAAATGTTGACGGTTTATTAGTCGGAGGAGCCAGTTTAAATGTTAAAGAGTTTTCTTCTATAGTTAATAATTAAAAACATGCTTACAATAATATCCCTTATATTAATAATAATTTGTTTAATTGTCATTTCGGCGATTGTAATTAAAAAGTTGCCCGCTTTGGCGATTTTGGATGTGAATAACATGCCTGGCGAAAAGGAAGCAAAGTTTAAGGATACGATTATTAAAGCTAGGGTAGAGCGTGATTTAGCAAAATGGAGTGGATTTTTTGGAAGAATTTTTTTATCTTTAAGTTCCTCGATTAAGAAAGTTTTAAAAGCGTCTCAGAGTAATTTAAAGAAAATGAAGTTGAGTTATAAAATTGCTGCTAAGATGCCTTGGCCAGAAAAACAGAAACGAATTAAGGATTTGTTATTTTCTGTTGAAGATTTAATTAAGCGAGAGGAATTTAATGAGGCGGAAGAAAAGTTGGTAGAAGTAATAAGTTTAGACCAAAAAAATCTTGGCGCTTTTTTTAAGCTAGGCGGTATTTATGAAGAATTAAAAAAATATCAGGAAGCACGTCAGACTTATGAATATGCCCTTAAGCTCGCTAAACAGAGTCGTAACGACGCCGAAATGATGGGTGATCTTAGTTTGCAGGAGATTTATTATTCTCTTGCTTGGCTAGAAAAAGGGGCTGGTAATTTTGATGCCGCTTTTGATAATGTTTCTGAGGCATTAGAATTTGAACCGAATAGCCCACGTTATCTTGATTTAATTTTGGATTTAAGTATAATGAGAAAAGATAAAGAATCGGCGGTTAAATATTTAGAAAAATTATCTATTTCTAACCCGGAAAATCAGAAGCTAGCCGAGATTAGGGAAGAGGTTGAAGCGCTTGAGACCTCCGAAGTTACTTAGAAAATTTATAAGGTTCGCCGTTGTAGCTCAGCTGGTAGAGCATCTCCATGGTAAGGAGAAGGTCACCGGTTCAATCCCGGTCAACGGCTCAGGTAAAAAATCGTCTAGCAGGCGATTTTTTGTTATTTAAAGCTATTAATGTGTTATAATTAATATATATGCTAAATAGTAAAAATAAAGTAAAAATGTTTTGGTTTTTATTTGGAGTTTCCGTTGCTCTTCCGTTATTGGATATTATTCTAGGTTATTTTGGTTTTTCATTTTTATTACTTACTATCTTAAAATTTTGTTTTCCAATTATTATTCTGCTGTTGCATTCAACATTTATTTTTGGATTAGTTCGTTCCATTTTTTTACTCGTTCCGCCTTTTGTTATTGGTTTGCTGTTTGAGATTATCGGAGTTAATTTTGGCGTTGTATTTGGTGGAAGTTATTTTTATAACGCTAGTAGCTTGGGGCCGATGGTTTTTAACGTTCCAATTTTAATTCCTTTCTTTTGGTCGTTTTTTATTTATACCGGATATTTAATAACTTCTTCATTTTTAGTTTGGTTGAATATTGATAAACCAAATATTATAAATAAAAAAATTGGTTTACTACTTTTATTGATAATTGCTGATGGCGTGATTGTTACGGCGATTGATATTTTTATGGACCCAATTATGGTTGCGAGCAAAAATTGGGCTTGGGTTGGTGGTGGTGCTTATTTTGATATCCCTTTGGGTAATTTTTTTGGTTGGTTTTTAGTTGCCATCCTTTCGACTGGAATTTTTCGGACTTATGAATACTTTTTTGTAAATAAAAAAGTAATTTTATCTTCAACATTGCTACTTATCCCGGTAATTGGCTATTTATTCTTGGCTCTTATTTTTTCTATTTTAGCTTTTAGCCTTCGCCTATATGCTATTATGATTATCGGCCTGATTATTATGTTGCCGATAGTATTGACAAATTTGTATTTATATTTTAAGTATCGTTTATCTCGGGGTTAAGAGCTATATAAGCTAAAATTAGCTAAAATATAGATGACAAGTTAGATATTTTTTAAGCCCCTCGCTAGCCTAGGGGCTTTTGTATTGACAAAATTGCTAAACTATGCTATAATTCTTTTAACAATGAGAGCTAGGAGTGTATAGCAAAAATTGTTCGTTGACAATAGAATAATAAACAAAAATAAGTATAAACAAACAAAAGTAAAAAGGAGAAACAAAGAATGACAACAAATGCAAAACCAACATCAGATCCGAAAGATAAAAGAAAAAAAGTAATTTCGGATAGCTTTAAAGTCCTGATGCCAATCGCCGTTCCGTATGCAGTAAAAATGCTTATGGGGCTTGTACCTGATGGTTCCAAAGCGGACGACTTTTTTATGAAGTATAAGGAACATTGGGGTAAAATTACTCCAGCCCTTACTGCTTTAGTACTCCAGTTAACCAATATGCCTGAGTATGCCGACGAGATTGTCGCTGAACTTAGCGCTGAGGTTGCCAGAAACATAAAAGAAAAGTATTCCGATGGCGAAAGTTTGAAGAATCCAAAAGCTGAAAAAGTTGCCGTTACTTTTCCAATTTCTTATGCGATGGCTACTTTGCCGAAAGCAGAATTGGTTAAATTCACCAAACTTGTTGAATCGTTGCCTGAAAAACAACGGAAAACAATTTTAGCTTTAGAAGTTGGGAGCAAGGATGATACCAAGGAATTTATTAAAACCTTGGTGGCTATGAATGTTGCCCAGTTTAAAGCTTGGTCCGATGTGATGGCGCCGGTTGCAAAACCTAAAGCCGACAGTGACCTTGTAAAGGGCGTTAAGAAAAATTTAAATGAATTTTCTGAAGATTCAAAAAATTATTTCCAGAAAGATTCGTACCTCGTCCGTTTAGCAAAAGCTAAAGGATTAATGTAAAAAAACAAAACAAACAAAAAAACAAAAAAAGATGAACTTAATGATTATTGTAATTGTAGCTTTGGTCATATTTTTTGGCCTTATAATTTTTTGTCGCGATTTTCGGACATGGCTCGGAAACACCTTACAAGCGATTGTATTGCTGATAGCTAATGCTATCCCTGCAGTTGCCGTTTGGTTGGTTGACGTTTTAAGAGTCGTTGGTAGAATTGTTGGAATTTATTCAATAGTTCTTGGCGCGACCGCTTTGTTTGCGCTGATACTAATTGTAGTAGCCCTTTTAATAAATGCTCCTGGTTTTACCGCCTTTGCATTTGTGCTTGCTATTTCTTTAGTACTTCTTGCTTGGTTACCAGCTGGTATTATTCTGAAAGTATTCAGAATTAATAAAAACGTGGTTCCGCTTGCTATGAAAACTTTTATTGCCTGGGTAGCTTTTGTTGGCTTCCTGGGCTTAGTAATGCCGGATGTTCTGACTTTTAAGTCAATCATGGGGGCAGCGCTTGTTGCCTTTATTCTACTTGGTGTTACAACTAAAATTAAAGCTTTAGATGTAATCATTTTTCCTCTGGTAATTATTATGTGTTTATCGGTTGCCTGGAAACATTTTTTTCCAGAAGACTTCCGTTCAACAACCAGATTTATTGCATCTTGGGGGAAAGTGGTTAATACCGCTAAAGATAGAAGTAGTATTGATAACGAAACTGGCGCCGCTACCACTTACGGTGTAGTTTTGAGAGATGTAACTACTCTCTATGATTTTACTACCAATAAAAAAACTGGTACTGAAATACCAAGTTTTGAGAAGATTTCTTTAAGCAAAGGAACTATTGTTAAAATTTCTAGCCATAAGCAAGAGGTTAAGGAATTCGACGGACAAGGTTTTGTCCGCATTCAATTGGCTAATGCCGATGGTTCATTTGTTCTTGGAGAGAAACGTTGGATCGAAGCAGAGTATGTGATGATTGCCACTCCTCGGGATTTAACTCCTGAAGATAAGAGCTTACTACCTCAACAAACCCCACCAGTAACTACTCAACCCGCCCCTTCAGAGCCCATTAGCTCAGTCAGGGATTCAATCTTCACAACCGGAGAATACTACATAAATGTTAAAGGAGAAACTCCTTATAACATTGTGATAGTTCCTTCGAAAATTGGATGTGCGATGTATAGTTTGTCTTCGGAAAAGTATAATTATCAAATTAAATTTTTCCAAGGGGACTTAATCCAAGGTAGTCCAACCGCTTCGTTGAAGTATTATGAACGGCCAAAGTTTCAATTATGTTCCCAACAAGGGGACTTAGTTAAACTCACAGTTATTTAAGTACGCTAAGTACTACATACAGAGGGCGATTGATTCAATTGCCCTCTTTTTTATTTTCAAAAATCCTGTTATAATAATATTAGAAATAAAAAACTATTTTTATGAAAAAAATTATTTTAAGTGCTTTTTTGTTAACGTTAATTTTTAGTTTTGGTCTCGTGCTTGCTCCTCAAGTTCTTGCTCAAACTGCGCCTTGCCCTCCAGATAGTCCTAATTGTTTGCAAAATCCACTTAACGTTAAAACCCCGCAAGAGTTAATCGGTCAGATTATTAATTCTGTTTTAGGGATAGTTGGTTCCTTGGCATTACTTATGTTTGTTTTTGGGGGAATAACTTGGATGACTTCTTCAGGAAATGCGGAAAAAGTAAAAAAGGGAAGAGATATTCTAGTTTGGTCGGCGATTGGTTTAGTAATTATATTCTCTGCCTACGGCTTAGTAAGAGTCTTAATCGAAAACGTAAAAAAATAGTTTATTTCTCTGGTTTGACAAGAAAAAATAATTTATTTATTATTAAGCAGTAATTGATTTGCCTAGTTGCTAGTCTTTTTACGGTATACAAATAAATGGGTCGATACCAAAGCGGTCAACTGGGGCAGACTGTAAATCTGCTGGCCTTGTGCCTTCGAAGGTTCGAATCCTTCTCGGCCCACATTTATGCCAATTATTAATCCTGATAAAATTGGAATTGGTTTAGCTAAGATGTTCGCGATTGGAATATTAGCTTTAATCATCGTAGTTATTCTCTTGCTGTCTTTTTAGGTTTAAGTTTTATGCCCGAACTTCCGGAGGTAGAAACTATTCGTCGCGATTTAGCCGAAAGTATTGTTGGCTCGGAAATTGTGGCTGTAAAAATCTTATTTTTAAAAACCGCTAAAAATGATGCGGCTTTTTTTGTTAAGGCTCTAATTAATCATAAAATTGAAGATATCGGTAGAACGGGGAAATTACTCTCTTTGAAAATAAAACAAAAAAAAGGCGAGACAGAAAATTTGTATTTGCTTGTTCATTTAAAAATGACCGGTCAATTAATTCTAACAAGTAAGAGTAAAAAAATTGTTGGTGGGCATAGTTTAAATGAACATTCTTTTGAATCATCAGTTGGCGGGGAACTTCCAAATCGTCACACACGTGCGATTATTGAATTTAAAAATGGTGATAAATTATTTTTTAATGATTTACGAAAATTTGGTTATTTGAAAATTGTTGATGAGCTTGAATTTAAAAAGATTATTGTGGCCGGATATGGACCGGAACCGCTTTCTCCTAATTTGTCAGTAAAATATTTAACGGCAAAATTAAAAAATAAGAAAAAAAATATTAAAGCTTTTTTACTTGATCAGAAAATGATAGCGGGCCTAGGTAATATTTATGTAGATGAATCTCTATTTTTAGCAAAAATAAAACCAATGCGTTTAGCCGGTAGCCTTAAATTAATCGAGATTAAGAGTTTGTATTTAGCAATTAATAAAATTATAAAAAAAGCCATTGCCAATAGAGGGACAACCTTCAATAACTATGTTGATTCTTCGGGGCGTAAGGGGAACTTTTCAAGATTACTTAGTGTTTATGGTCGCGGTAAATTGCCATGCCTAAAGTGTAAAAAAGCGCTGGTGAAGACAAAATTAGCTGGTCGCGGAACTCATTACTGCGATTATTGTCAGAAATAGCCTAATTTTGCGAGAATATTTGACTTTTAACGGGTTTTTATATATTGTTAGAGGGTAAATAATAATTTAAAGGTTCGTTTGGCTTTGGAAGTTAATTAAAAAGCGAACGACGGAAACAGATATGTCCCAAGACAACATGATGAAATTGGAATGCACAGTTTGTAAAACTACTAACTACCATTCTCACAAAAACAAAAAGACTCTGAAAGAGCGCCTAGAAATGAAAAAGTATTGCAATAAGTGCAAAACTCACACTCTTCATAAAGAGACTAAATAATAAAATTTTTGTCTGCTTCCCCAACCCTTAAACAGGGTGCGGTCAAAAATTACAACTCATATGACAAAAAGTCTAACTAAACCGTTTCTTCTGATTCTGGTATTTTTGGTTATAGTCGGCTGCTATTTAGTATTCAAGCCATT